>JAKQFQ010000017.1 GCA_029558315.1 Bacillota bacterium | reverse complement strand
GCATTGGCTCCTTTCGGTATTTTGGAATTTTGGTCGAGGACATTATATCAAAAAAAGGGAGGTCAATGCTCTTTTTGGTGCAAACTCCCATAAAATCAAGGTTTAGAACAATAAAACAAGGTAGGTATTTGACACTACCATCCTATGATAGGGGGTAAAAGTATGAGCGAACAGAAATTTGTATTGGCTTTAACGAGAACCTGTGGAAGTGGTGCGACTATTATTGGCAGGATGCTGGCAGAAGAACTTGGCATTGATATGTATGATAAGAATATTCTGCGGATGGCAAGCGATGACAGTGGAATCAGTGAAGAACTCTTTGCCAAAGCGGATGAGACTACCAAAAAAAGCCTGCTCTATTCGGTCACCAGAAAAGTGTATCATGGGGAGATTATTCCTCCGGAGAGTGCCGACTTTACAAAGAATGATAACCTCTTTGCATTTCAGGCCAAGGTTTTAAAAGAACTGGCCGACAGAGAATCCTTCGTATGTATTGGACGAGCAGCCGATTATGTGCTCAGGGAATATCCGCGCGTGGTAAGCATTTTCGTTTACGCTCCTTTGGAGAATTGCATTCAGACGGAAATGAAACGACTGGGGTTATCCAGAAAAGATGCAGAGAAACGAATTGCAGAGCAGGATAAATACCGTCGTGCATATTATAAATATCACACAGGAAAAGAGTGGGAGAGCCCGTATAATTACGATTTATGTTTGAATACCGGAGAACTCTCTTATGAGCAGTGTGTTGAGATTGTAAAGAATTATCTGAAAATTAAGTATAATATTGACAAAAATTAGTTTTTTGGTATTGCTTTTTATAATATTGGGTGATACGATAACGGTTGAATCAGTCAATGAATGGAACGAAGGGGTTTCAATAATTCCTGAGAGTATGTTTTTTGATGCTTGAGGAGTTCTTGGAACCTATTTTTATTCATAACTAAACAGTCGGGCTTGTCGAACCATGGATTGCTGATGATTATGATTTAAGGAGGAGTAACTATGAAAACAATGAAAAAGGTAATGAGTTTGGTTTTGGTTTCTGTATTAACACTTTCCATGATGGTTGGATGTGGCAATACTGAAACAGCAGCAACAACCTGGAAGATTGGTGGCATTGGACCTGTAACTGGTGATGCTTCCGTCTATGGTCAGGCAGTAAAGAATGGTATGGAACTTGCAATTAACGAGATCAACGAAGCAGGCGGAATCAGTGGTGTTCAGATTGAATACAACTTCCAGGATGACGAATGTGACAATGAGAAATCCGTTAATGCATACAACGCTTTAAAGGATTGGGGTATGAACATTCTGGTTGGTTCTGTAACAAGCGGATGTTGTATCGCAGTAACAGCTGAAACAGCAAAGGATAATATGTTCCAGTTAACACCTTCAGGATCATCTGTTGATTGTATTATCAATGATAACGTTTTCCAGGTATGTTTCACTGACCCTAACCAGGGAATTGGTGCAGCACAGTACATTGGAGCAAACGGACTTGCAACTAAGGTTGCAGTTATCTACAATAGCTCAGATGTTTACTCAACAGGTATCTATGAGAAATTTAATGCAGAAGCTGCTAATCAGGATTTTGAAATTGTTTCCACATCTGCTTTCACAAATGACAGCAAGAGTGATTTCACTGTACAGCTTCAGCAGGCTAAGGATGCTGGTGCAGAATTAGTATTCTTACCAATCTATGCACAGGAAGCATCTTTGATTTTGACACAGGCAGCAGCAATGGATTTTGCACCTACTTTCTTCGGATGTGATGGATTAGACGGTATCCTTGCAATTGAGAATTTTGATCCTTCTCTTGCAGAGGGCGTTATTCTTTTAACACCATTCGTTGCAGATGCAGAAGATGAGATGACTCAGAACTTCGTTAGCAAATATGTAGAATCTTATGGTGAGACTCCGAACCAGTTCGCAGCAGATGCTTATGATGCAGTTTATACGATTAAAGCTGCAATTGAAGCTAGTGGAGCTACACCTGCAGATGGTATCTCAGGAATCTGTGATAAAATGACAGGTGCTATGACTACAATTTCTGTAGATGGTTTAACAGGTACAGGTATGACATGGGCAGCAACCGGAGAAGTTGCTAAAGAGCCGAAGGCAATGGTTATCGTTAATGGCGAGTACACCAACCTTCAGTAATCAGTACAACAAGGGGGTTGCTTTATGCAACCCCTTTTTTTCTATTCAGGATAAGTTTGCCAAGAGAAATGCAGGATTACGATACTTGCAAGTTAACCGTGATATTGGTATACTGATAGAGTTCATAAAGTAATGATGATAGAAAGCCGAATAAATAGTGCTTACGCTCCACGATTTCGGTGTGTTGGCAAGAATGGAGATTAATATGAGTTTAATTTCATATGTAATTAATGGAATAAGTCTTGGAAGTGTTTATGCAATCATTGCGCTTGGATATTCCATGGTATATGGTATAGCCAAAATGCTTAATTTTGCGCATGGCGATGTTATTATGGTCGGAGGATTCGTCGTCTACACAATGGCGAGTGGTCTTGGAATCAATCCGATTCTGAGTATTCTATGTTCTATGGCATTTTGCACAGTCCTTGGTATGACAATCGAGAGAATTGCTTATCGTCCATTGCGTAATGCAGCCTCTTCTCTGGCTGTTTTAATAACCGCAATTGGAGTGAGCTACTTCCTGCAGAATATTGCATTAATCATATATGGCTCATCTCCCAAAGCATTTACATCAGTGGTAACCATTCCTTCGCTGAAGCTTGCCGATGGAGCACTGACGATTTCCGGTGAGACGATTGTTACCATTGTTGCCTGTATCATTATTATGGTCGTTTTGATGCTGTTTATTAACAAAACCAAAGCAGGCCAGGCAATGCTTGCAGTATCCGAAGATAAAGGTGCAGCTGCACTAATGGGAATCAATGTAAATGGAACAATCGCACTAACCTTTGCAATTGGTTCTGCACTGGCTGCAATAGCCGGAGTGCTGTTGTGTTCTGCATACCCGTCGCTTTCTCCATACACAGGAGCAATGCCGGGAATCAAAGCATTTGTTGCAGCAGTATTTGGTGGAATTGGTTCTATCCCGGGAGCCTTGATTGGTGGTATCCTTCTGGGATTGATTGAGATTTTGAGTAAGGCGTACATTTCTTCACAGCTTTCGGATGCCATTGTATTCGCTGTGTTGATTGTCGTATTATTGGTGAAGCCTACAGGTATTCTTGGTAAGCAGATTCAGGAAAAGGTATAAGGGAGGCCAATGATGAAGAGATTGTTGCAATCCAAAGAAACGAAAAAAACATTGATTACATTTGGAATCGTAATTATTACGTATATTATTGTCGAGATTCTGATGTTATGCGGACTTTTGTCCAATCAATTACAGGGACTTCTGGTTCCGATCTGTTATTACGTTATGCTTGCTATCTCCTTGAACTTAACAGTCGGTATTCTTGGAGAGTTAAGCTTAGGGCATGCCGGATTCGCCTGCGTTGGTGTATTTACAGGCACCGTCTTTTCTATCTGTATGCAGAATGTGATCGCTGCATCCTGGATTAGATTTGCTCTTGCGATTATTTTGGGCGCCTTGTTTGCAGGTATCGTGGGTATCCTGATTGGCTTACCGGTACTTCGGTTGAAAGGTGACTATCTTGCAATTGTTACGCTGGCCTTTTGTGAAATAATTAAAAATGTAATTAACGTAATTTATCTTGGCAAAGACTCACAGGGGCTTCATATTTCAACTACAGATACGACAGCTCTTGGTATGGAACCGGAGGGTGTTGTAATTATTAAGGGAGCACAGGGTGTTACGGGAATGCCGCAGGATGCGAACTTTACAATTGGTATTCTCTTAATTCTGATTACACTTTTTATTGTTCTGAATCTGGTTCACTCCAGAGATGGAAGAGCAATTATGGCAATTCGTGATAATCTGATTGCAGCGGAATCAGTTGGAATCAATATTACAAAGTATAAATTAATGGCATTTAGTATTTCAGCTGCGCTGGCTGGTGCTGCAGGTGCTTATTACGGACATAACTTTAACAATATTAAAGCAGCGACCAACAACTTTGGTTACAACATGTCCATTATGGTTCTGGTATTTGTGGTACTTGGTGGTATCGGCAACATGCGAGGCTCTATTATCGCAGCAGTCTTACTTACATTGTTGCCTGAGATGCTTCGAGGAATTTCTGAGTATCGTTTGCTGATTTATTCTATTGTCCTGATTGGTATGATGTTATTTAACTGGAGCCCGAAAGCACAGGCATGGAAAGAAAAAATGAAGGTCAGGATTCTGGGTAAATTGAAAAAGAATCAGAAGGAGGTACAATAACATGGCAATGTTGGAAGTTACCAATTTAAGTATTTCCTTTGGCGGATTACGAGCAGTAGATGATTTCTCAATAACGATTAATGAAGGCGAGCTTTATGGTCTGATTGGACCCAATGGAGCAGGTAAGACAACTGTATTTAACCTTCTGACAGGTGTATATAAGCCGGATGAGGGGCATATCCTCCTGGGCGGCAAAGATATTACAGGACAGAAGACAATTGAGATCAATCGGGAAGGAATTGCAAGAACGTTTCAGAATATCCGTTTGTTTAAGGAAATGACCGTACAGGAAAATGTTATGGTTGGTCTTCATAATCAGATTAGATATTCAACACTTGCAAGTATCTTTAAGCTTCCGTCCTATCGTAAAGCAGAGAAAGAGATGCGGGAACGATCACTGGAATTGTTGAAGGTGTTTGATCTTGACAAGGAAGCAGATACATTGGCAAGCAATCTGCCTTATGGTAAGCAGAGAAAATTAGAGATTGCAAGAGCTCTTGCCACCAATCCTAAGCTGTTGCTTCTGGATGAACCGGCTGCTGGAATGAACCCAAATGAAACCATAGAACTGATGAAGACAATTCGTTTTGTCAGAGATAAGTTCAAGATGACGATTCTGTTAATTGAACATGATATGAAACTTGTATCCGGAATTTGTGAAGAATTGACTGTTTTAAACTTTGGTCATGTATTGTGCAAGGGAGAGACAAAAGAAGTTTTGAACAATCCGGAAGTAATCAAGGCATATCTTGGGGAATAGAAGAGAGGGCAGATATTATGGCAATGCTTGAAGTGAAAGATTTGGAAGTATATTATGGAATGATCCAGGCAATCAAAGGAGTGTCATTTGAAGTTAATCAGGGTGAAGTAATTGCGCTGATTGGAGCCAATGGTGCCGGTAAGACGACGATTCTTCATACGATTACCGGATTGATTCAGCCTAAGCAAGGGTCGGTTGTCTTTGAAGGAACAGACATAACAAAGGTTCCGGGACACAAAATAGTTTCTATGGGAATGGCGCATGTACCGGAAGGCAGACGTGTTTTTGCTAACTTGTCCGTCTATCAGAACCTGAAGATGGGTGCATATATTCAAAAGGATAAGAACGAAATCGCCAAGAATCTGGAGATGATTTATAAACATTTCCCAAGACTGGAAGAACGTAAGAATCAGATGGCAGGTACCTTAAGTGGTGGCGAGCAGCAGATGCTTGCAATGGGACGTGCGCTGATGAGCAGCCCAAAGATGATTCTGATGGATGAACCCTCGATGGGACTTAGTCCATTGTTGGTCAAAGAAGTGTTTTCTATTATTGAATTCTGCCATGAGAGTGGAATTACCATCCTTCTTGTAGAACAGAATGCCAAGATGGCACTCGGAATCGCAGATCGTGCTTATGTACTGGAAACCGGCAAGATTACATTAACCGGTGATGCCAAGGAATTGATGGAAGACGAGAACGTAAAGAAAGCCTACCTTGGTGTGTAGTTATGTAAGCAGTAATGCAGATGCGATTGCTATGTAGCAGGCAATGCAGCTATTATAGTAATTTATCAGGTATTATAGCGGTTATAGTTATGTAAGCAGTAATGCAGATGTGTTTCGTATGTTAAGGAGAATTACAAAGTTGCTTTGCAACTCTGTAATTCTCGTAATGTGTCGCCGCCGGGCGACACAATTATTTAACGATAAACAACCGGTCTCCAACCTGTATATTCTCACTGGTCATTTCGTTCTGTTCCATGATGGAAGCAATGGGAACAGAATAATTCTTACCAATCTGCCACAAACTTTCCCCTTCTTTAACAAAGTACACAATAATGCTTGGCATGGAGTTTATTCGTGCCGGGTCCATTTCCTGTACAACGACATCGGTAATGAGTTCTACCGGAACCTGTTCATAGACAAAGGTCTGGAAGGTAATACCGGATTTGACTTCCAGCTCCTGTGCGGTTGGCAGTGTTACATTGGTCTGATCCAGAGAGGCTCTCACATGGAATATGGAATGATAACTTATGTCTGGAACTTCTATAGTATGTGAAAAGGGTACAGACTCTGTGTAGGAGTAATACGGAGAATCGTCATCACCAGTCAGATAGAGAACCTGAAGCTCCAATAATCCACAGACCTCAATACCTCCGTCAGTTATTTTGGGATCATCTGTTTTGAGAAAGGTGTTGCAGTAGCATAATTGCAGGATTGGAGGTGCATCTTCTGCCAGTGCAAGTCGGGTGCTTAATTTGTATTGGCTTAGGTTGTAGATATTGAGTTTTTTTAAGGAACACTGTTTGGTAACAGGGGACAGCTCCTTGGTAGTACCGTAGACATCAAACAGGTATGCAACATCAGTCTCCTGATACAGCCTGATTGACAGATCAAGGATCAGCTCAATTCCAAGGACACGTTCTTCACCATCAAAATCAGGACGCACCTCAGTCTCACAGTGACTAATGTTATAGGTGATGGCCGGAATCATTGCGTCATCGCTGCGATCACATTCTACCGTTGTACTATAGGGAATAGAAGTCTCATAGTATCGAATAGCAGAATCTTCTGAATCACTTCGATAAATCAGGAAAATAGATAACGTCGTTTTGATGGACAGTTTATCATCCAAAGGACGAATCTCCATCTCCCCGGCGTCTACACGGCTCCAGAGCAGTTCCGCAATATTGGGGAAACTCTTTGGAAGTTCCAGCTCTTCCCGAATTCGACAAATGTCCTTTTTCAACACACTTAACTCAAGTATATCCATTCTGGATTGTCTGGTCTCGCATCCGGAGCAGGATGCAGATTCGTCAGCCTCCAGTGAAGTTGTAATCTCTTCATCGTACAGAGTTGTTCTTACAGCGCAAATTGAAAGCAGTGCATGAAGATTGAGCTTTCTGGAATTAATCATATTGATATTCTGATCTTCCATGGTAAGTGTCGATTCAATCTCATCACTATTCTGTATTCCATCCATAAAAAGCTGTTCTTCAAATGGAATATCTCCCTTCACATAGGAGAGGACATTGAAGTTATCTTTGGCACGATAGAGAATGCAGTAGTTTAATCTGCCCTTTACAATAATGTGATTCTCGAGTATGCGCTGCTCCTCCTTGATCACATCGCTTTTGTATAGTAACACGCGAAGAACATCCGGACGGGAGTCGGGAATGATGAGATCCTCTTCCAGAACGAACTGGGAAGAAGCAGCACAATCTTCTTTTTCCATATGTAAGAGACGCTTGGTGAATTCCATTAAAAAAACCTCCCATGAATACTTCAAAATAGAATAGTTCGAATGAATCTTTACGAAGTATTTCTATTGTATCGTATGCATGAGAGGTAACATTTATACCGTATGTATGGAATTAGTTCTCAGTTGTTTCTGTAGAAGAATCCTGTGCTTTGGCAAATTCATCGAATTTGTTAAGTACAGCATCATACGTTTTCTTACTGATATCGGGAAGTGCATCTCCCCACATTTTTTCAGCTTTCTTATAACCCTTTAAAAATGCATTTTTCATTTCTTCCATTTTTGTGGGGTCTCCGCCGGAAAGTGCTTTTGCAAAATCGAAGATGCGGTCGCTGGTCTGGTTCACACCCCAGTATCCATCCTCTGCAATGTCGGCTTCTGCCTGAGCTCTGGTAGCGGGATCAACGCTAAGAGAAGAAAATAAATTCTTCAGTCCATTGGCCTGGCTATAAGCGGTGGACTGCTTTGTCATGAGTTTTTCAACTATGTCCTGTAACTGCTGAATTCTTGCCTGGGAATCGGCTTTCATCTTGGCAATTAGATTAGTATCGGAAGTATAAGTTTTGGCAGACTGCTCTGGTGCTTTAGTCTCATAAACAACTCCGGTAGAGTCGGTTGCCTGCGTTGATGCGGTTGCTTCTGCAGCCTTTGCGTCGGTGGTCGGCTTCTGATAGCCGGTGTAATCTGATGATACATTTCCCGTAATTCCATTTACGCTCATATTAAATACCTCATCTTTCTGAATGTGTTTCGTGTTTGCTCCAAACTTCATCCGTGAATATTGGATATCATTAGTATCGGAGAATAAGAAGGTATACTTAATAGGAAATGAAAAAAAGTATAGGTAAATATGAAAAAATAAGATATAATGTATGTTGTATACAATATGCAATAGGATTGGAGATTTCTATGAACAAAATTACGATCAAAGGATATGCAAAGATTAATCTGGTACTGGATGTTGTTGGAAGGCTGGACAATGGCTACCACTTGCTGCGCTCCATCATGCAGCAGATTGATATTTTTGATGTTATAACGATAGAGAAAATCCCAAGTGGAATTCATTTTACAACCAATAGTACTGCAATCCCGGTAGATGAGTCTAATCTTGCGTACCGTGCAGCGCAAATGATTCTGCAGAAATACCATATAGAAGAAGGCGTAAGTATACACCTTGAAAAAAGGATTCCTGTAGCAGCAGGACTTGCCGGTGGAAGTGCGGATGCCGCAGCAGTCTTTAAGGGAATTAATGATTTGTTTGAGCTTCACCTTACTTTACAGGAATTACAGGAAATGGGTGTGAAGCTGGGAGCTGATATTCCTTTTTGCATAAGCGGTAAGAGTGCATTGGCAGAAGGTATCGGGGAGCAACTGACACAGCTGTCAGTTATTCCGACAATGTATGTTGTGATTGCCAAACCTCCAATTGATGTTTCGACGCAATATGTCTATCAGCATTTGGACAGGGAACATCTTACACATCCTGATACGGATGGAATGATTAAGGCTCTTGCCAATCGGGATTATATGGAAGTGACAAGGCGACTTGGTAATGTATTAGAGAGTGTAACAACACAAGAATACAGTATTATTGGACAATTAAAGCAGGCAATGCTTGAAAACGGTGCGGACGGTGCATTGATGAGCGGAAGCGGACCGACCGTTTTTGGCCTATTTACCAGTATGGAATTGGCTAAAGAGGCAGAGAATAGATTACAAACACAATTTCCGGAAGTGTTCATCCGGGCTGCCGGATGTATCACAGAGTAAAGGAGGATTGCATGGGAGATTTTTTACAGGTAACAGCAGATGAGTATATTCCACTTCGTGATGTTGTATTTAAGACGTTGCGTAAGGCAATATTGATGGGAGATCTTCCGCCGGGAGAACGTCTTTTAGAGGTTCATCTTGCCAAGCGGATGGGTGTTAGCCGGACACCAATCAGAGAAGCGATTCGTATGCTTGAACTGGAGGGATTGGTTACTATGATTCCAAGACGGGGAGCAGAAGTATCACAGATTACTTCCAAGGGATTAAAGGATGTTCTTGAGGTAAGAACAGCATTGGATGTTATGGCCATTGAACTCTCCTGTGACCGGATGAGTGAGGAACAGCTTCATGAATTACGGGTTGCCATGGTGGAATTTGAGAAGGCGATCAGATCAAAAAGTGAAGTGCGTATGGCACAGGCTGATGTTAATTTTCATGATATTATTGTGGACGCCACTGGTAATGAGAAATTAAAGCAGATGGTGTTGAATCTTTCGGAGCAGGTCTACCGTTACCGCTATGAGTGTGTGAAGGACCAGGAGATGCACTCGGAACTGATCAGGGAACACAAGGAAATGTATGAGAGCATTCAGAACAAAGACAAAGACCGTGCAAAGAAGGCGGTACTGCTTCATATCAAGAAACAGGAGCAGTCTATTATAAGAAAACTGCATTTATAAGTATAGAAATCCTGTATCGGGTCAATCCTTATGAGAGATTGTCAGAATAAGGAGGATGCTATGATGCAGAAATGGATGATTGTACAAAGGATAGAGAAACACTGGAGAACATGGATGGGAACCGCTTTACTCTATGGATTTGTATTGATTGGGGTGCTGTTTCCGGATAGTATCTGGAACGAGGATACAGTAGAGGTAACAGATGAGCAGGGCAATGTGATTACGTTATCCGGTGAAGAATTGATGGAGAACCTCTATACAACAGAGGAATTAACATTTGACTTACGGCTTTTGCATATTTTTGAGTAATAAGACGTAGGAATGGAGGAACATTTGACAAAGGAAGTACTGATATCATTAAAGGGAGTGCAATTTGACGGACCGGTGGATGAGAATTCAGAACCGTTAGAGATTATTACGAATGGGGAATACTATCTGAAAAATGACACACATTACATACGATATAAGGAACCTCAGGATGGAGATGCCGGTGCAACAAAGTGCATGTTAAAGATTAAGAACCATGAGCTGGAACTGATAAAAAGAGGTGCCAGTAATGTTAATATGGTGTTTATAAAAGACAAGAAGAATATGAGCAGTTACGGTACTCCGTTTGGTTCAATTGTGATTGGCGTTGAAACAAACAGGATGTCGCTTCTTCTTGAGGAAGATCGAATGCAGGTAAAGGTTGATTATCGAATGGATGTGAACTATGAGTTTTTAGCGAATTGTTCTATTTCTATTGATGTTTGTTCCAAAGAAAAAGGATCGGTATTGTTCCGATCCTAAAAGTAAATCTATTTAAGTGGTTTTGCTCCGGCTTTTTCCTGCGCTTTTTCCAAAGCACGCTTGAAGAAGCCTTTCTTTTTTTCTTCTGCTTTAATCTGTGTTCCGTGAACACCCTTAACGCCGATAATATACATACCGCTGATCTCTGCTTTGACTTCCTTCTTAACCGGAATCAGATCATAAATCTGTTCTTCACAGAACATGGTAATAATCTGTGGTCCTGCTTTAACTTTAACAAGAGGAACCTTTATGTTCTTAGACAACTTGGGAATCTGTTCCACTACGGCGGCCGGCAGATTGGCATCTTTAATCTTCATGCGTTTCTTATCAATAATCAGAAGAGAAACTGTCTGCTTGTTGGCTGCCAGTAAAGCATCCTGTTCGTCTTTTTTCTTCTGCATCTTCTTACCAACGAAATAAAGTGCGATGATAAGTCCAATTGCTATTACAGCTACTACAATAAGTACAACAAAAATAGGTTTCAAGTACGTGAACCTCCAAATTCATTCATATGAGCAGACTGGCTGCACATCCTTGATTGTAGCATTCTTTCCATAAAAGCGCAATTATTTATACAAATTTTCGTTGCGGGTTATACTAGCAGTAAATATATAGATAACAGGAAGGCAGGAATGAGAGATGAAATATGCAATCTTTGTAATCAATGCCATATTCGCAGTGATGATCCTGTTTTTCCAGAGAAAAATCCGAGGGCAATCTGGGAATGGTTATTACTTCTGTTTGCGCTGCCTGGAATTGGAATTGTAATCTACCTGCTTTTTGGGACGGAGCCGGTTCATGAACGATCAAGATATACAGAACCCAGACTCTTTGAACATAATAAGATCGAGATTATAACCCGCGGCCTGGATAAATTTGCAAATCTATTTGAGGATATCAAAAATGCGCAGACTAGTATTGACCTGGAGTATTACATTATCAGGCGCGATTTCCTCTCCTATGAACTTATCAGCCTGCTGAAGGAAAAAGCGAGTGAAGGGGTGCGTATCCGATTGCTGTATGATGGAATGGGGTGCCTTGGAGGCAGCGTTTTGGGGAGAAGAAATCTGCAATGGTTAAAGAATCTTAAGCAAAGTGGAATAGAAGTATCGGATTTTTTTTCCTGTTCGCTTAGGCAGCTTCCCCTTAGATTGAATTATCGTAATCATCGTAAGATTGCGGTAATTGATAATTGTATAGGTTATCTTGGAGGATTTAATATAGGGAGAGAATATCTTGGCCTGAATAAGAAATTAGGCTGCTGGCGTGATACACATCTTCGAATCACGGGAGATTCTGTGCAGGGATTATCGGAGCAATTTGACAGTGACTGGGAGAGTGCTGCAAATAAACAATTTCCAGATATCCACAGAAGCGTCGGGACGAAGAAGCCGGCTTGTGAGAATGGTAACACGAAGATAAGATTATTAGCGGGTGGACCGGATCGGCGTGTACAGACGATAAGAAACCATTTCTTCAGAATTATTGTTGGAGCAACCCATAGTCTGGATATTCAGACCCCGTACTTTATTCCGGATGAGAGCATCCTTTGTGCCTTGCTATGTGCGGCACAACATGGCGTAAGGATTCGTATTATGATCCCATGTAAACCGGACCATCCGGTGGTATATCAGGCAACACTTTCCTATCTTGGGGAATTGCTTGCTGCCGGAGTGGAGTGTTATCAGTATCAGGAAGGATTTTTGCATGCGAAGGGTATTATCGCAGACGATGCAGTGATGTCCTTTGGTACAGCCAATATGGATGTACGAAGTTTTCTGCTGAACTATGAGATCAATGCGGTAATCTATGGAAGAGAAGAAGTGGGACAGATGAGAGAACAATTTGAGAGAGATCTGCTTCGTTCCGTCAGACTAACGAGGGAAGCATACGATGCAAGGAATATTGTCACAAAGGCGCGGGAATGTCTCGCAAGGTTGCTTTCACCCATTTTATAACTTACTTCATCAGCTAGTGTAAAGTTTTTGTAGGAAAATTAAATAGACAAAAGAAGAAAACTCCCATCTTGTGTTATGATTTTAGCGACAAGAAAAAATCTGAGACAAGAGAAGGAGCTTTCTATGATTAAGAGTATACAACAGTTTCAAA
>JAKQFQ010000014.1 GCA_029558315.1 Bacillota bacterium | reverse complement strand
GCATTGGCTCCTTTCGGTATTTTGGAATTTTGGTCGAGGACATTATATCAAAAAAAGGGAGGTCAATGCTCTTTTTGGTGCAAACTCCCATAAAATCAAGGTTTAGAACAATAAAACAAGGTAGGTATTTGACACTACCTTCGTATAGAGGGAGATAACAAAATGGGAAAAAAGTGGGTCTATTTGTTTAGCGAAGGCGATGCTAACATGAGAGAGATTCTTGGCGGGAAGGGCGCCAATCTTGCAGAAATGACAAACTTGGGTTTGCCGGTACCTCAGGGGTTTACAATTACAACAAATGCTTGTAATCAGTATTACGAAGACGGAAGACAAATCAATGATGAGATTCAGCAGGAAATTATGCAGTATATTGGTAAAATGGAGGAAATCACAGGAAAGAAATTTGGTGATTTAAACAATCCATTACTGGTGTCTGTACGAAGTGGTGCGAGAGCTTCAATGCCTGGAATGATGGATACGATTTTGAATCTGGGATTAAACGAAGAAGTAGTCGGTGTTTTGGCGGATAAGTCAGGTAATCCAAGATGGGCATGGGATTGCTACCGCAGATTTATTCAGATGTTCTCCGATGTTGTTATGGAAGTAGGTAAAAAATATTTTGAGGAACTGATTGACCAGATGAAACAGGCCAAGGGAGTGACGCAGGATGTGGAATTATCTGCAGATGACTTAAAAGAACTGGCGAATCAATTCAAGAAAGAATATAAGGATAAAATCGGAAGTGATTTCCCAACAGATCCAAAGATACAGTTGATGGAAGCCATAAAAGCAGTATTCCGTTCCTGGGATAATCCAAGAGCAAATGTATATCGTCGTGATAACGATATTCCTTATTCCTGGGGAACTGCGGTCAGTGTACAGATGATGGCATTTGGCAACATGGGAGATACTTCAGGAACAGGTGTGGCATTTACAAGAGATCCGGCTACCGGAGAGAAGCATCTTATGGGAGAATTCCTGATGAATGCGCAGGGAGAAGATGTGGTTGCAGGTGTCAGAACACCTCAGAAGATTGATCAGTTAAAGGAAGTAATGCCGGAAGTATATCAACAGTTTATTGATATTTGTTCTAAATTAGAGAACCATTATAAAGACATGCAGGATATGGAATTTACGATTGAGGATAAAAAGCTCTATATGCTGCAGACTCGTAACGGCAAGAGAACAGCTCAGGCTGCATTAAAGATTGCCTGTGATCTTGTGGATGAAGGAATGATTACACCACAAAAGGCAGTATTGATGATTGAACCTAGAAATCTTGACACATTACTGCATCCTCAGTTTGATGCTAAGGCAATAAAGGAAGCAACTCCGATTGCCAAAGCTCTGGCTGCATCACCGGGAGCTGCCTGTGGTAAGATTGTATTCTCCGCAGAAGATGCCAAAATCTGGCATGCAAGAGGCGAAAAGGTTGTATTAGTAAGACTGGAGACTTCTCCTGAAGATATTGAGGGTATGAAAGCTGCACAGGGAATCCTGACTGTACGAGGCGGTATGACTAGTCACGCAGCTGTTGTTGCTAGAGGAATGGGAACCTGCTGTGTTTCCGGATGCTCAGAGATAACGATGGACGAGCCCAACAAGAAATTTGTAATTGCAGGTAAAGTTTATCATGAAGGTGATTGTATCTCCATTGATGGTTCTACCGGTAAGATTTATGATGGCATTATTCCAACCGTTGATGCCAAGATTGCAGGAGAATTTGGCAGAATCATGGGATGGGCAGATGAGTTTAGAACGTTAAAGGTTCGAACCAATGCA
>JAKQFQ010000004.1 GCA_029558315.1 Bacillota bacterium | reverse complement strand
ATTTTTATTCAGAAGAAATGTCTGTAAGACAGGATTTTGACATGATTGGTGAAAAGTTCGGCGGAGCGGGTACCCTGAGTGTGCTTATAGAATCCAGGCTGATTAGGGAATGGCACATCCTGCAGAATGCCAGAAAAATCTTAGCCTGTTTCGGTCAGGAACATCGGATAGAACCCTTTGAACTCATGATGGAACAGATGAGACAGATTAAACCTTCGCTTCAAGAGCCTGTTAGATCAACGGAAGTCCTTCAATGGATGGAACAATTCCAGGATTATATTACATCCCCTTCAACTTATCCGGATTATCAGCATAGCCTGGTAGGCGATGCCAATTCCATGGCCGATCAAATAGCATACATGAATAAGATCATGCAGAATGATGAAAACCAGAACGTCATTCCCAACAATAGGCAATTAATTGCCCAATACCTATTGTTATATGAAATGAGTGGAGCCAGCCGTGAAGATTTTGAATCCTTTTTTGATGCCTGGGAATACAAATATGCACAGATTCTGTTAAGAATTCCAGATGTGGGAACCAATCTCATGCAGGACATATCCAACAGCCTTGAGCAGTATAAGCAGGATCATCCATTAGACAATGTGAATATTTCTGCGGGCGGATTTGCCATGTTCATTGCGGAAATCCCGCCTCTTATAGTGAAAGGGCAGATTTTAAGTCTCCTGCTCTGCATTCTCCTGATCATGATTATATGTATGGTGATTTTTCGCTCTTTAATTGCGGGATTGCTGTCCGGTTTGCCTCTTTCCATCGCCGTGCTTCTTGTTTTTGGCACAATGGGCCTGGCAGGCATTGAATTGAACTTTTTTACAGCCACATTAACCGGAATTATGATTGGCGCAGGTGTTGACTATACAATCCATTACCTGTGGCGACTCCGTGAAGAAGCAAGGACATCAGGCAATCTGGAAGAAGCTCACATCAGAACAATGACTACTGTTGGCAAAGGCATTACATTCAATGCTCTTTCTGTGGTGATTGGGTTTATCATTCTTCTCTGGAGCAACTTTTTACCTGTCAATTTCTTTGGTTTGCTCATCACGATTTCCATTTTAACCTGTT
>JAKQFQ010000470.1 GCA_029558315.1 Bacillota bacterium | reverse complement strand
CATCGTACCTTCCAGTTTTGGAGATTCTTCAATCCACAGTGTAGCACGGTTTCTCTGGATCCAATTTGGATCTTTCTGCTGATCGCGCTGTGCCTGTGTTCTTGAAGGACGACCCTGTGCATCCAGCTGCCAGTCTTCACCTTCAAATCCCCAGTAAAGGACTTTCTGGTTTTCTTCTTTAATCATTTCATCCATGAATTTAATGATTCTAATAGCTTTTTCTTCAGGACATTTTACAGTAATACCAAATCCTCTCTGGAGATTGGGAAGCGGCTGATCGCGGTAGTGCGGTTTGATTGATTTATCAAATGTTACTGCAAGCGGAGCATATGTTCTTTCATCTTTTCCAGCTGTCCAGAGTTGCTGTTCAGGCTCACCCATGAACTGCCAGCCCTGAATAAACATACCAAGTACACGGCCCTGTGCAATCTTAGCATAGTACTGATCGCGGTTGTCTGTAAATGAAGCAGGATCAATCAAGCCGCGGTTGAAATATCCGTTTGCAAGTTTGAACCATCTCTGAGCATTTGCATCAGAAAAGTTGTCTGAGTAAACATATTTACCATTTACAAGATCAACGTGTCCGTTACCGTCGTTTGGATAACCGGCCAGGAAGGCAGGAGGATTCCACAAGTTAAAAGCTTCCCAGTCAGCTGTGATGATTGAGAACGGGATTGTAGCAAGACCGTCAATTGTAGGATACTTCTTCATATATTTTTCAATGAGATCGAAATATTCATCAACTGTGGTAATCTTCGGATATCCAAATTCCTTAAGAACAGCTTTCTGAATCCAGAAACCATTTCCGTTGTAATAGGTACCGGAAATAACACCGTCATGTACACCATAGTTAGGAAGAGAGTACACATGTTCTTTAGTGATGTTGCCCTGTGCATCTTTTTCTGAATCCATATAAACCATTTGCTTCCATGCAGAAGAATAGTGCTTCATAAGATTTGGAGCATGCTGTTCTAATAAAGGCTTAAGATCTCTAAGGATTCCTGCGCCCTGGAACTTCTCTGAATCTACTTCTACGAGATCAGGAACGTCACCTGAAGCAATAAGAAGACCGATTTTCTGGTCTTTATCGCCAACAAGAATATCCCAAGAGAATGTTACACCAAATTTGTCTTTAATCCACTTGTAGGTCTTGTTGTCAGCAGGCGGCTGTTCCCTCTGCTGAATTGTAAAAACAGAAATGTTCATACCATCCGATCTGGTTGCTGCTGCGCCGTCTTTTTTACAGCTAACCAGTAATGTACTGAAAGCGATAAGAACGCATAGCATCACAA
>JAKQFQ010000443.1 GCA_029558315.1 Bacillota bacterium | reverse complement strand
GCTTTTCTTTTTTTACGCATGATTGAGTTCTTTGAAAATACATAGATATGCAATAAGACTTTGATTATAAAATCAAAAAAGAAACCTCGATATGCTTATTTTTAACATAGCATATCTAAGTTTCCTTTTCAATATCCAGGTTATTAATTTAGGGTGATTCTGTTCTATTCGATAATCTCTACACCATCATATAAATCAACCAGTCTCATTGGTCCTTTATAGAAAGATGTACTTATAATCACTCTGCTGCATCATAGAGAATAATGTCACCGGAATCGCATCTTATCATCAGCATTGGTTGCCCTTCGGAATCCAGTGTTTTATATACGTCTCCCATATCTACGCGGTTAACTTCAATGTTGCCAAAATTAGCACTGGCATCTGCTGCATACGCTGCAACACCTTCATATAAACCAATCTCCAGTTCACCAAATGAACTGTCAGCATCCAGCTTCTGCGTACAAAGATTCCCTATCCTGCAATTACCACTGTCCAGTTCAACCTTCACAGAATCCACATCCAGTGTACCTGCGTCAACACTTCCAAAAGAGAGCTCCATCTGTAATTCCTCACCGACAATCTGCCCCAGGATAACATCCCCGGAATCCATACTGATGACTCCTTTCGTCAGTTCTGCATTTACAATTTCGGCTCCGCCAAAAGAGTTCTTAATCGTCAGATTTTCTGCAGTGATTGCTGCCGCAAAAACATCCCCGGAATCCAGATCCATATTCAGATCCCCCGCCTGCAGTGACTGTGCTGTAATACTGCCAAAGGAGTCCACTAACGTTATGGTATCCGCCTGCAGGCTGCCAACAGTCAGATTCCCGGAGTCGAGACTGATTGCTACACTTTCAAATGCTGTACCTGCCGGTACATATAGATTGACATATTCCGCGGTCATCGTGGTATCAAAGGTTACCATACCCAAAGAAAGAAAAGGATAATTGCCAGTCTGTGACTTCTGCGAAATAGTCATAGCTCCATTCTGCATTTCTGCTGTAATTGGTCTGTCGCTTCTTACACAATATTCCAAGGCAAAATGATCAGACTCCACAATCTCAACATCTGCAAAGCTAATATCCATCTTTAAATCTGTAAAATCTTCCAGTTCCAACGTTTCTTTCAGAAATTGATATCCTTCCTGACTGTTTGCATTCGCATTGGAATTGACAACAATACCGTTGCCCCCCATCGTGATTCCATAGACACGACCGCCTAATAATAATCCGATTGAACCAAGCAAAATTCCTACTACCCCTATCATGAGGCAGGTAATTACAAGTCTATTTTTCTTCATTCTTTTTTCCTCCCTTTACGAAGACCTTACCAAAGCTTACCATAATCCAGTATAAGAATTTTCTGACCAGCAGATAAGATCCATAGATAATCATCGTTCCCAGTGCCAGTGTAATCAGACAGATACCCAGACATACCAAAACAACGGGAACACTATACGGCAGCATGCTGATTGCTCCTGCCAGTGCCAGTGGGGCTGTAATTGCCAGTGCAACCCCTGTCAGCCCTAATGCAAAGATAAGGGAAATCACAACCGCCAGTATTGCAAACAAAATTGCTACAATCGCGATAATCAATGGCATGGCAATCGGTGATGCAAAAATTGCAAGTATCACAATCCAGACGCCGCTAAAACCTTTCCTGACATTCTTCTTCGCTTCCTCGCGATTCGTCTGATCCGTTGCAAACTCTCTGATGACCTGGTCCGCTGCTTCCTGTGGTGTACCAAGGTCTTCCATTGCCTGCGCAAGATTCTCGTCTCCCGCCTCTGTCAGGTATTCTTCAAAATATTCTATCGCCTTCTGAAATTCCTCTTTCGGAAGCTTGCTAAGCTTCTTCCTCAATTGGCTCAGATATTCTTCTTTACTCATTCCGGCTACCTCCCTCCTCTAAAACCGTCTCTGACGGCTCCAAAATCATGCTGATTTCATCACAATACTGCTCCCACTCGGCTCGCAGTTCCAGTCTGTGCCTGTCTCCAGCCTCCGTAGTCTTATAATACTTTCTGTTTCTCCCCTGAAATTGTCTGTCATAAATCTCCACATAGTCCTGTTCAGACAGTCTCTTCAGTATCGGATACAATGCCGAATCCTTAACATTGGACACCTTCTTCAATCGCTGACTGATGCTATATCCATAGCTGTCATCCTGCGTAATGATGGAGAGCAGCAGCAATTCTGCAAGGGGTTGATTCAATGGATAAATCATGTTCCTTTTCCTCCTTAATCTCTGTTTTTTCATGTCTACACTTTCGTTATATATAAATCGTATTCGTATTATATATCATATAATATGAACTGTCAATACATATATTTATTACATAAAATAGAGCCGCCCTGCGGCGACTCCAGAAAATCACTTTATTCTATTGTTTGCTACTCGCTCTTCGCGGGATCTCTTCCATATAATCTGGTCATCCCTGCAATCTTCTTAGCCAGTTCCCTGGTATAGGCATCTTCTTTCATACGCCACGCCCAGTTGCCTCCCAACGTAGAGGGAATATTGATTCTCCCTTCATTACCTAAACCAAGATAATCCTGCATCGGTATAATTGCTGTATCAGCCACACTTGACATTGCCAGTCTGATCAGATCCCAGCTGATATCTCTGGCATTCCGGATGCCAAGATATTCCCTGGCAAACATCTGGTCTTTCTTTTTCAGTTGCTGATACCAGCCCACAACAGTGTCATTGTCATGCGTTCCGGTATATACAATACAGTTGCTGTCATAATTATGAGGAAGATAATCATTGTCCTCGTCAGAATCAAATGCAAATTCCAGTATCTTCATTCCCGGATAACCGGTCTTCTTTACAAGTTTTTTCACGCCGGGGGTCAAAAATCCCAAATCTTCTGCTATAATCTGTTGTTTCCCCAGCTTTTTCTTCATGGCAGCAAACAAATCATATCCCGGTCCCTTTTCCCAATGTCCAAATTCTGCTGTCAGATCTCCATAGGGAATATTGTAATATTCATCAAATCCACGGAAGTGGTCTATCCGAACCACATCATACATCTGAAAGCATAAGGAAAGTCGCTGTATCCACCATGCATAACCAGTCTCCTTATGATACGCCCATCGATATAAAGGATTGCCCCAGAGCTGTCCTGTTGCCGAGAAATAATCCGGCGGGCAACCGGCAACCCCTGTCGGCAGATGGTCTTCATCCAGAAGAAACAGTTCCGGATTGGCCCAGGTATCTGCACTGTCAAAGGCAACATAGATTGGAATGTCTCCTATAATCTGAATTCCTTTCTGATTGGCATAGTTCTTTAGGGCATACCACTGTTCAAAGAAAAGGAACTGCAGAAAACACTGGAACGCAATCTCCTCTGTATAAGCCGGATCTTTTTGGTATCTGGCAACTGTACCCTTCCTGCGAAGACGAATGTCCTCCGGCCATGAAATAAAGCTTCTTCCACGATTCTTTACCTTAATTGCCATAAACAACGCATAGTCTTCCAGCCAAAAGGCATTGTCCTGAACAAAAGTACTATATGCCGGCTTTTTTGAAATGTTGCTTCTCTGAAATGCTTTTCGAAGAAGCTTAAATCTGTTCAAATAGACTTTCTCATAGTCCACCATAGACGGATTGGTGCCAAAGGATGCATTCTCACATTCTTCTGTTCTTAACCATCCCTTTTCAACCAATTCTTCCAGATCAATAAAGTAAGGATTGCCTGCAAAAGTGGAAAATGACTGATACGGAGAATCTCCATATCCTGTTGGTCCAAGTGGCAGTAACTGCCAATAGGACTGCCCTGCTTTTTCAAGAAAGTCCACAAATTCATAAGCTTCCTTGGAAAATGCTCCAATTCCAAATTTTGACGGCAGGCTTGCTACCGGAAGTAGTATTCCACTTTTCCTCATTTTATTCCTCCAAAGCTGTCCACATTCTGCGCATTTGACCTTTCTCACTTCAACACCGTTTAATGCAATTTCCAGATATCACGATTATATTCTGCAATTGTACGATCAGAAGAAAAGAAACCTGCTTTAGCTATATTTACTAACATCATCTTTTTCCAACGATTACGGTTCTCATACGCATTTAAAGCCTTATCCTTCACCTTGATATAATCCTTAAGATCAAGCAGCGTCATAAACCAGTCCTTATGAAGCAATTCTGCATGTAAGCGCTCCAGGCTCTTTTTGTTGCCACAGGCCATCGCCTGCTTCCCAATGATAAAATCAACTGCTTCCTTAATCACCGGATCCTTTTCATAGAATGTTTTGGATACATAGTCGGCTTTCTCATAATGCCTGATGACTGTATCAGAATCCTTGCCGAAAACAAAAATGTTATCATCTCCGACCAACTCATGAATCTCAACATTGGCACCATCATCGGTTCCCAGTGTAATGGCACCGTTGAGCATAAATTTCATATTACCGGTTCCGGAGGCTTCCTTGCTTGCCAGTGAAATCTGTTCAGAAATATCACAGGCCGGAATCAGTCGCTCTGCATATGCCACATTATAATTCTCAACAAACAGAACCTTCATATCGGTATTTACATCCGGATCTTCATTAACTATCTTCTGAAGTACCAATAATAAATGAATGATATCCTGTGCGATTACATATGCCGGTGCTGCCTTTGCTCCAAAAATAAAAGTAATCGGACGTTTCGGTTTCTTACCAGACTTTATCTCCAGATATTTATGGATGATATAAAGCGCATTCATCTGCTGACGTTTATACTCATGCATTCTTTTGACCTGAATATCAAAGATTGAATTCGGATCCAATTCCACCTTTTCCTGCTTCTTAACGTAAGTACACAGCTGTTGTTTTTTCTCCTGTTTAATTTCCTCTAAACGGTTCAAAACCTTCTTATCATTTTCAAAACCAAGTAATTGTTCGAGCTTTGCAGCATCCTTCTTATACTCTTCACCAATCAATGATGTCACATACTCCGCCAATTCCTGATTGCAGGATAAGAGCCACCTTCTAAATGTGATCCCGTTGGTTTTATTATTGAATTTCTTCGGATAGATCTGATAAAAAGGGTTTAACTCAGTCTGTTTTAGTATCTCTGTATGAATTGCTGCAACACCATTTACTGAGAATCCGTAATGAATGTCAATATGCGCCATATGTACACGCTGATTCTCATCAACAATCCACACTCTGCTGTCTTTATATTTCTTCACAACGCGATCATTCAATTCCTCAATGATTGGAACAAGCTGCGGCACTACTTTCTTCAAATAAGCAAGCGGCCATTTTTCCAGTGCCTCTGCCAGAATTGTATGGTTCGTATATGCACAGGTCTTGCTGACTACGCGAATGGCTTCGTCCATCGTAAAGCCTTCCTCTGTGGTCAGTATCCTAAGAAGCTCCGGGATTACCATCGTCGGATGTGTATCATTAATCTGAATCACTGCATGTTGATTTAATTTATGGAGATCATAATTTTTCTCTTTCATTTCCTTTAGAATCAGTTGTGCTGCATTGCTTACCATAAAATACTGCTGGTAAATCCGAAGCAGATTACCTGCTTCATCAGAATCGTCAGGATATAAAAATAATGTCAGATTCTTCTTAATATCCGTCTTATCAAAATCGGTGCCTTTCTCTACAATGCTCTCATCAACAGATTCAATATCAAAGAGACGAAGCTTATTGACACCATTGTCATATCCAACAACATCAATCTCATATAATCTGGACTTCACCTTCTTCTTGCCAAATTGCACGGTAAATGTAGTATCTGTCTTATTTAGCCAGGAAGGATTCTCGATCCACTCATTGGGCTGCGTGTACTGCATTCTTCTTTTAAATACCTGTTTGAACAGACCGAAATGATAGTTTAAGCCAATACCATCTCCAGGCAATCCAAGTGTTGCAATGGAATCCAGAAAACAGGCCGCCAATCTTCCAAGCCCGCCATTGCCAAGGGAAGGTTCCGGTTCCAGTTCCTCCAGTTTCGCAAGGCTCTTGCCCTGCGCTTCCAAACCATTTTTAAGTTCCTCATATATTCCAAGATTAATCAGATTATTACTTAGTAATTTACCAATCAGAAACTCTGCGGATATATAATAGATTTTCTTCTTGCCCGTAATTGGTTTCTTCTTGTCAAGTGCCGTTTTGGTCAGTTCAAAAACTGCCTCATACAGTTCTTCATTCGAACACTGCTTTACTTTCTTCTTGTAAAGTTCCATCGTAATACTTTCTAACTGTTGCATAACATTTTCTGTTTTCGGCATTCTGTTTCTCCTTTTCTGTTCCATAATCTTCTCTGATTCTCGCTCGACAAATCAGCTCCCCCGGGAATAGATTATGAGAAGTGTCTCTTTGATATCTGAATTTCAGTTTATAACAGTTGGGGCAGAATTTCAATTCCCTATCTGATAAATACACGGCTTTCACAACGCTAGTCACTATATAGAAAGTGTCGCCACAGTTCTTATGGCGACACCTTTGCTCACTTATTCTTTTCCGTTCCAGCAATAAGTACATAACTTGCACGGATCAATTTCAACGGAATCCAGCATATCATCCAGGCGGTTGAACTGAAGCGTAGTGAAATTTAGTTTCTCACGAATCTTCTCAACCATATTTTTATACTCTTCTGTATCCGGATCTGCATATACCTGCAGACGTTCCTTGCTGACTTCCTTGCCTTCTAACTCTTCAATGACTCTTCTGGCAATCAATTCCATCTCTGAGGTTGATCTGGAGAAATTAAGGTACTTACATCCAAACAGCAATGGAGGGCATGCCGGTCTGATATGCACTTCCTTTGCTCCACTCTCATAAAGGAATTCTGTAGTTTCTCTTAACTGCGTTCCACGTACAATGGAATCGTCAATCAATAACAGGCTCTTATCTTCAATCAAATCCTTGACTGCTATCAGTTTCATCTTCGCAATCAGATTACGCTTACTCTGAATCGTTGGTATAAAAGAACGCGGCCAGGTTGGTGTATATTTGATAAATGGTCTGGAAAATGGGATTCCGGATTCATTGGAATATCCGATTGCATGTGCTGTACCGGAATCAGGAACTCCAGCCACAACATCCGGCTTAACATTATCTCTGCTGGCAATCTTGCTGCCACACTGATATCTCATTTTCTCAACACTGATTCCCTCGTAAGAAGAGGAAGGGTATCCATAGTAAACCCACAGAAATGTACATACCTTCATGTCTTTTCCCTGTTGTGCCAGCGTCTTAATGCCTTTCTCCGTCATAATCGTGATCTCACCAGGTCCCAGTTCTCTCTCCTTGACATAACCAAGGTTCAAAAAGGACGTATCTTCAAAGCAGGCACAATAGGCGTCTTCTTTTTTACCAATAATAACAGGTGTTCTTCCAAGAAGATCCCTTGCTGCATAGATTCCCTTCGGCGTAAGCATTAACATACTCATGGAACCTTCAATCTGTTCCTGTGCATAACGAATACCATCTATAAAATTATCCTGCTGATTAATCAAAGCAGCCACAAGTTCTGTCTGGCTAATCTCGCCGTTACTCATTTCAAAGAAATGGGTATTCCCCTCCAGAACTTTCTCAACCAGAGCATCTGCATTGTTGATCTTGCCTACTGTTGTAATTGCAAACGTACCATGATGGGAACGAACCAGAACAGGTTGTCCTTCATAATCGGAGATACTTCCAATACCATAGTTACCATGCATTGTATTAGCTTCTTTATCAAACTTGGTTCGAAAAGGAGAACCTTCTATGCTATGAATTGCACGATCAAATCCACTCTCTCCATAAACACACATTCCCGCACGTCTGGTACCAAGATGTGAATGATAATCTGTTCCAAAAAATAAGTCAAATACACAATCTTCCTTTGCTGTTACGCCAAAAAAGCCACCCATGTTTCTGCCTCCAACTAATTAACTTGTGAATTGTTCTGAATAAATAAAAACATTTTTCATTATAAAACATATTCCGCCATTTGTAACTAAAAAAACGAGATTTTCTTGTATACTTTTTTAATATAGTAAAAACAGGACAAGAAAGCCACCTTATCTTGTGTTAATCTCGAAAATAGATTATTCTCTCTGCTATTCT
>JAKQFQ010000425.1 GCA_029558315.1 Bacillota bacterium | reverse complement strand
CAGGGGCGACAGCCTATTCTCTTGATACTTCAGTTCCTATAAATTTCGGGACTGTAGCGAGAGGATCTTCTTCTGCAGCGACACAGGTCTACATCAAGAACTTTGAAACTGACGTGGATCTAATCGCTGTAGAGGTAGACTGCATTGAGCATCCATATGGCATTCAGGTGGGAACTGCTGAGGAGACTTACAGTGCCATGACATTTTCAGCAACTTCAGGGGGGACATATGCGGCAGGGCCTTACTATGTCGGTACTGTCTGGGCAAATACTGCAACAACTAACTTTTACTGCAAGTGGACCCCTCCCTCAACTGCGGCACCCGGGGCTAGGATTTGGGCCATGAGGGTGAGCGGAAACTATGAATGAAACAATGACTGCTGAAGGCATCAAGTGCCCCATATGCGGAACAATTCTCAACAGATTCTGCTCTAGGACTCCTTTGGATAAAATTGGAGATGTGATCACAACGAATAATCCATGCGAGAAGAAGGACGGCTCTGGCTGTAAAAATCCCGTAAGGATAGATTTCATCATATCCGACAGTGATGGAGGGTACAAGTATAGGGTGGTGAAAGATTAATGGCAATAATTGATGATTATACTTCAGATGCAATAGTTGATGATGATACACTGGCACCGTCAGCCTTCATGGCAATGGCTGACCAAATTCAAGCAAATATGAAAAGAAAATGGGTATTTAACAGGTATAATGCTGTCAATGCACTTGGAACAAAACCAACACTTGGAACAGCAGGAACAAATACAAAGATAGGGACAATATCCTTCCAAGATGGTGCAGTGCCAGTTGAAACATTCCAACCTGAAAAAGTGCCTGATGACTTCAAGGAAGATGGGGACATAAAGCTTTCAATCTTTCTTTATTCTGGAACTACAAACAATGATGCAGTTTTCAGCTATTCTGTAATCGGTGTTGCAGAAGGTGAATCAGTTGACCCTGCACCTGCTTATGTTGATAATGTTATCACACTACCTGCATCAGCCAATACTTTAAAAGTGGCATCATATACAATATCTGCTGCTGTACATGGACTTTCAAGAGGGGATTTACTCTATTTTACACTTAAAAGAATAGGAACTGATGCATTAGATACTCTTGCAGCAGCAGTCCTTGTAATGAGCTGCGAGATAGAGTATTCAGTTGGAGAGAACGATTAGATGTCCTTGGTGTTTCCACTGCCATTTGACGGAGATGCTCCGGCCATAGTAATCCTTGATGCAGATGGGAACATATTGGACGATACTTTAGATGAAAACACCTATGCGACATTCGGCACAATCCCAAAGGGCGGAAGCTCTACACTCAATCTTTATGTAAAGAACACAGGAGCCACACCAATCTACTCTGTAAAATGTGAGGGTATTGCATCATCCCACCAGCTGGGCATTGCCGCAAACACCTACGAGGCGGTAGACCTCCCGCAGGAATTAGGGAATATCGGCCCGAGGGAGACAATAGAACTCCAAGTAGTTTGGACAGTTCCGGAAGCATGCCCGACAGGGATGAAGATATTTGGCCTTAAAGTTATAGATTCGACCTACTTGGAAGTTGCAGAGACTAATGATTATTTTGTCAAGATCACAATCACAAACAATGATACGGACCTTCTGACAGATTTCCCGATAGAAATAGATTTTGATGTTGATTCTATCACATGGGAGAATACTACATTTGATGGCCGTGATCTAAGATTCTATGATGAGAATTTAAATGAGCTTTCATTCTACATAGAGACCTGGGTACCGGCAACAACAACAGGAAAAGTATGGGTAAGAGTTCCAAAAATAGAGGGGGGGGAATCAATAAATATTTATCTTGGGTATGGTAATTATGAGCTTATCTCCCTTTCTAATTCTGATGCAAAGTATGATTTTTATGATGATTTTGATGATGCATTTGCAAACGATTATGTTATTGTCGGTTCACCCTCATATGAGTTCTCAGGAAGCAGGCTTGTTCTAAAGGGTGGCTGCACATCATTAACAGCAGATGGGATATACTTCCCACTCCCGACACCTTATCCAAAGCTTATTGTTGAAGGGTCAATCACAACTTATTCCAATTCATTATCAGGTCATGTTTGGTATCATACATTGTTCTTTGAAAATGGCATTGCAACAAAAAGATCTGTTGATAACTATGCTCTTGGTATAGTGGCATACAAGGATTCAAGCAGTAGTGTTGCCGATGCACAAATGTGTGTGGCAAATGTTGCAACAGCTGTTTCTGAAACAGCAGGGGCAACTAATACCTTCAAAACTCTATGCAACTATGCAACATACACAGGATATTTGAATGATGTCTTGAAGGGGGTTTATACCACTAATAGAAGTTTTCCCATATACTTGAGGATATTCACAAACACTCCGTCAACATACTGTGGTCTTGAGTATGTTGGAATCTATAAATACTGTCCGACTGCAATGACAATAGTCTTTGCAGATGTTGCCGACATCACAGCAGAAATAACAAATCCAGAAGTTGACTCTGGCATAATCTGTACTATTGGGAACGTTGTAAGGCAGCTCACGTTCCACGACTACGACTTCAAGAAGATAATCTACGAGGTCGGCTATAACAATGCCCTCTGGAGGCCTCCCGGAGGCTCTGGCATATACGTCTGGGGAAAGCTAGAAATGA
>JAKQFQ010000420.1 GCA_029558315.1 Bacillota bacterium | reverse complement strand
GTGTCTTGGACCTGGATCTCAGTAACATCGATGTCTCCGCTGTTGCAGACCTCAATGGTGTACTCGATAATGTCTCCAGGCAGGACCGGACCGGTGGTGTTGGCCTCTTTGGTTATGTTGATGGAGGCGGTGTAGTTTGTGGGTACTTGTATCGTCTCGGAGGTATCTGATGCAATTAAGATTTCTCCACAAACATCTGCATTGGCAGACGCAACTGCATAGTTCGTTATGTTCGAACAGACATCGTTCTTGCCGACCGTGTATTCGTAAAATCCGCTGGCTTTATCCTGGAAATTTAATAGAGATGTGGTGTTCAGTGTTATCGGCGTCTCAATACCAGGTGAAGGTCCTCTTATATCCATTACTGCGAGGCTCATAAGGCGTACGTTGCCTGTGTTTGTAACGATGTATTCGTAAGTGATTTTGTCTCCCACTGTCGGTGGTCCTAGAATTATATCTCCCTTCGCATCTTTGAGGAATTTCACTGACTTGGTTACATTGAGATCAGGAATACCGGTAAGAATCGACAACGTGTAATTCTCACCACAATGAGCGGATGGGTGACTACCGCAATCCAAAGTATTGCTGCAATTGTCTGAGTCGGATTTTGAAGTGACCCAGGTTACTAAGTGAACGTCTAAAATGAGATTGTCTCCGTAAGTCCAGTCAATTTGGCAAAGTGTATAATTTGTGGATAATCCCCCTGGTGCCCCGGGGATAATTTCGCCCCCAGGAACAAGCTGTTTGATTTCAACATTCTTGCTTGGGTCGTCCAAATTTATCAAATCAGCCCACAAATAAAGACAATACCGATCCGATGCACCATTATTGCGGACTGTAATATTTACATCAACCGGAACAATATCCCCCGGTTCATAGTCGCATGGATCAAAATCAGCCAACCATGCATATTCTACAGTTACATCTTCCTGCGTGCATGTCCAAACGCAATTGTCCGGAAAATCTTGGGCTAGAGATGGAATTCCTAAGGAGAAGAGAATTGCAAGAGATATCAATAGAAGGGTAAAGCTAGATTTCCATGCAACCACATACTTTAGGGTCTTGTTCAAAAATCTACTACATAGCAAGCCAAACTTATCTTGCTCCCTATCAGTGTATATTCGTCCAAATAACATGATGATATCACACCTTTAACGATGATCTATATCCTTGTCTGAAATCCAGCTCCGGAGTCATAGTTTAATTTTATATGTTTTATATGAAGCGAGTTCAAAATATTTGATTTCCGACACCCCGATCATACTTTTTGCACCTTTGAGTTCAATATTCGAATTATCGTTGCTATTTGGAAATCTGGCATTTCATACAGAGTCTCCTTTGCGGCGACACCAAGATTTTCGCAAAGTTCTATCACCATTTTATGTCTCCCTCCAAGCTAAACATTAAAGTTTATTTGTCATGGATTTTGCTTTGCTTATACCTGTAATTAACTTACTATATAAAGATATCTATTCAGATATTGATCTATTAAAATACAAATTTGATTCAATATCCGAATAAGAAAAAATTATTGAATATAAATTATATAATGTGCATCTATTCAATTCATAGACCGGAGCATAAGATTAAAACTAATCATTGAGATATTAGGATCAATTGATAGGTCAAATAAGTATCTTGATTAGGTTCTGCACAATAATCTCAATTTGAAAATAGAAACTTTTTATATTATCAACATTTAGATTAAAATTCAGTATATATATAAATATATCTCTTTTAGTAAAAGTTATTATCAAAAGGTTTAAATAATGATAAAGATAGATATCTTATCCAAAGGGAGGCAAAGTAATTATGAAAAAGATCTTGGTGGCTACCGATAGACCTAGCAACGCGGGGACTAATATGGAAAGCTGCAATGCAGGTTGCAGTAGAGAATCTATAATGAATTTTTGTTTTAATAGGTTTGCATTCCTTATCCTGATTATAGCTCTCTTGATAGTAATCTTTCCTCTTGCTGATGCAAATAAAACCTTGATGAAACAGGTGAAGCAAGGTGATTCAATAACCTATAATTACATCGTAACCAATACGGGAACAGCCAATCTTACGGAGCTTAAAGTCGTTGATGATCAAATTATGCCTATTTATATTTCAGGAGATGATAATAACGACGGCTGGTTAAATCTCACCGAGGTCTGGATTTATAAAGCCCTCTATAGAGTTCGGCAATCCGACCTCAATGGAGACATTATCAATAAAGCCACCGCATCTGCTCGAGATCCCTGCGGAAATCCTGTCAAGGATACGGATATCGCAATCGTAAAGACTGCCTATAAGGATGGAGAGCCTATCCAGTACGGCCAGTTCTGCGAAGCCCAAAAGATCACCGGGACTGGTATCATCGATGCAAGTACCTCCATGCGCGACAAAAAAATCGCCCTTGAATACTATAATACGATGAATGGCGATGGAGATATCGAGCTGGATCAGGAGCAAGCCTATTCAGAGGTTTCAGATAAATTAAAAAGAAGCATCGAATCAGTAAATGGGGGTAAGGAAAGCACGCTCAACCTATACGAGAACTCGCGACTAACTTACTCTGGGAATAATCCACTTCAGGGGGAGAAATATCTGCATTCAGAGTCCCTTTACGGTGGAACTGGAGCTAATGTGCGCGAAGCATTCTCAGTGCAAGATATGGAGAAGGAAGAGGTATCCTTCTTTGCTCAGACCATGCCATACCAGCCTCGCGATGGTTTGAAGAATTTCCGGAAAGGCATGAAAGAAGGAGGAAGAAATATCAAAAGAGTAGATCAGCTTATGAAAACCAAAGAAGGCATCAGCAATCCCGCTTATCTCCTGGGCCTGCAAGTCAAGAACACGTTCAATGGCACATGGGGAACTGATGCATCCTGGCATAAGATATTCTACAAAAATATAAAAGCTCATGAAATGTTCTCAGGAAATTTTGAGGTAGAAAAGCAGATCAAATTCCATCAATACCCTGTAAAAGATAAGAGCGAGATGGCTTGCAATGGAATAGACTGTTGAATATCCTAAATTTTTATTATATTAATCTCTTTCTGCAGGCTGTATGAAAGACGGCTAGTCCAAATGATCTCGCATGCAGTAGGTCCTTGATTCGCGATATACTGCAAAGCTAGCTCAAATTCTTTTCCAGATTTCTCTCATAAGAACAGTTTAGATTTGTTTAGCTCAATGAATTAAGAGAGATATTAATCCTTGGTCCAAGAAAGATCTTTGCAGCCCACCATATTAAAGGCATAATCATAAATGCCACAAAAATAAGCCATCAAGAAATAAACTATTTATATCATAGAGTATTTGTTATATCTAAAAATAGAATGGGGTAAATATGAGACAATTCTCGGTTAAAGTTCTGGATGATGCCG
>JAKQFQ010000416.1 GCA_029558315.1 Bacillota bacterium | reverse complement strand
TTAATAAAGCTGTATTGTTTGGCAGCTCTCTCCACACTTCTACCATTGAAGGGGCGAGAATGTCAGTTGTTCTGTGATATAGGGCTTTTCGAGTTAAATACCTATGGCCTAAACGTGCTTTTCTCCAAACAGTTTCCGTCTCCAACACAATCCCCGCATCAACTAGCCTTTGACAGGCTTCTAAAGATGCGTAGTTTTGAGTGTTCATACCCTCTCCTCCTTTAGGCTATTTCAACAATCCAATTCCGTACTTTAATATCCTAATGCCATGCTTCTATTGATTCTTTACACGCACTTCAAACTGGTCCTTGATGAGATTTAATACCACATAATCCACCGCCTCTGGACAAAACAGGGAATAGAATGCACAGATAGTGTATGTTTTAAAACCACTCCACCTTCGCTTCCATCGTGGCATTTTCCCCCATTCAGTATCGGGGTTAATCAATATACTCATATTTTCTCCTTCAACTTTCTCCAGAGCAGTATAACAATGCATCAATCTGATAAAATTAGTAGATGATTCACAATATACGGGGATATATCTTGCTCCTGTTTCGTAATCTATCCCATACCCATCTTCTGTCCACCGCATTGAAATCATTTTTCTCCTTTCAAACTGGCCGTGGCAGGTAATAAGCTGGAATTACCGGCTTGACGGTCTGGCAACCGCACGGCCAATAATCCTTATTGTTTCGGTTAATTCGCCCCATCCCATATACTCCGCAATCAACTGCTTATCTTCTGGTGTCATTTTATTCTCCTCTCAATTATCCATATACGCTGATGATTCTTTGTCTATTACAGGGTCTAATTTATTTTTGTTGACTTTTCTCTCCTCCCCCATACCCACCATAGCCACCGATAGATAGGTGGATTACATTTAAGAGTTAATCGTTTCGGGTACAGATAACGATACCATATTTTATGTCTGTAATGGATTTTTATCATTTCTCCTCCCATAGCAAACGTCTAACGCACTTACGGCATAAATAACGCTTTGCAAACACAGCCATACCACCTACCGTCTTTCTATTTCCACAGCGTCCACACTTACGCTTCATCCCATTCTCTCCTTTCGGGTTGATTCCAGCAATTTAACTTCTTTCTTGATTGCATCGTAAATTTCCACCTTAGTCATAAACTCAACACCCTCCGCAAAAAGGCATGAGCAACTCTCAAAAAACATTTTATAAGGCGTTAGGGCGGCAATCTGCTCTTCCAATACTCTCATTGGATGCTTTTCACAAGTTGCTATATGTTCTCCTATTTTAGTTGCGCCCTCATCATCAATCTCAACAACAAATCCACAATAAGCACAGTATGTTCTCTGTGGATTATTTATCTCGTCATCCTTCTCCTTCATCGCCTGCTCATGGTCAACAGTCTTTACATAACGGCCACCACTTGTGCAGATAATCATTCCACTCACCGCTGGCTCATAGGTCTGTATCATCCTTCCCTCCCTTTTCTGGTTAAAGAATCGCTTTGCCATTTGTCGCAAACACTATTAGGTTCTTGATATTCAATCTGCTCATCGTCAATATATTCTTTTTTAGGGCAATTATTGTCACAAAACAGCCTGCAATTACCGCAACATTTCAAATCATCAATCTCTTTCTCCAACTCGCAGATTTCACACGACCGGGCCAGCTGGCCGTGGCAGGATTTGATACCTGCATGTCCTTTCCGTTACGCGATCTAGTTTGCTGGCCATACAGGACTTACTAGAGTCAATTAGCGTCTATACTCTTCCGCTACACGGCCATATTCCTTAATCTCTTGTCATATTC
>JAKQFQ010000414.1 GCA_029558315.1 Bacillota bacterium | reverse complement strand
TCATTTGATCCCGGAAGGATTGTGCCATGCTGTTCAGTCGCATTTCATACAGTTTGCTGAGGGTATTTTCACTTAACATCACTCTTCACCTCTCTTGTAATAGTCCGGACCCCGAGTAAATGCATATTGAGAGGATTCTGTTTTTTTCTCTTCCTTCTGAATTAACAACTTATCCTGACCGGATTTCAAAATTGCCTGAACGCTCTTTAAACTTGGCCTTGCAGTATATGACAAGGCACGTTTACATGCTTCCTCAAGACGTTGGGGAGAGTACGAATCAGCCAATTTCAGTAAAGCCATACAGGATTTGTAACCCTGTTGTTCAACCTTGTGGCTAGTGAGAAATACTGACACAATGGTATTGGTATTCGTGCCAATGCTTTGTGCCCATTTTTGGAAACGCTCACCATTCCACTTTATAAATTTCTGATGATCTGGTGGCATATGCTCTTGAATAGTGCTGTAATGGAGGGACTGCCCATAGAGTCTTGGATGTGAGGCAATACGTGTACCGTGGTAGAATATCTCAACAATATTCTTTGTGATCCGAACATCCACCTTCTGTTTGATATATTCGTAGGGACAGGAGTAATTCTTATTTTCAACCGTAATATGGTAATTATACTGGACTGTAGCAATTTTCCATATTGCCAGTTCATATGGTCTTTCAGGCAAGGGCAGAAGAAACATTTTTTCTTCTTCGAAACGTGATGCTCTGGATCCATCCTTCATCTGGAACTCTTTATGATTAAATTCGACGAGTTTTTGATGGATTGCTTCATTCAGTTCTCTGAGTGAAAGAAACTGATTGTTTCGTAATGCTGCGATTATCCAGGTTGAAACAACACTCACTGATTTCTCAACGGTTGCTTTATCTTTTGGAGAATGGGGTCTGGTGGGGATTATTGCTGTTCCGTAATGTTCTGCAAGGTCGAGATAGGTTTTGTTGATAACTGTCTCATCACGGGTGTTTTTTAGCACTCCTGTCTTTAAGTTGTCAGGGACAAGAATTCTCGTGACCCCACCAAAATAATTGTATGCATTAACATGGGCTGTTGTCCAACTCTCCTGATTCTGTGAGAGAAATCCCTCTACATAAGCATACCCGCTGTAGGGTAGTACAGATACAAAGATTGAGATCTTGACAATTTCACCAGTGTCTGTAT
>JAKQFQ010000393.1 GCA_029558315.1 Bacillota bacterium | reverse complement strand
TTATGCGTTATTCCAGAACCCTGATGGAATATTGATATTTGTTCCTATTCCTCATCTTGAAAAATAGTTTCTGTCTTATTCAGAAACACTCTTTTTCTGTCTCTTTTTCGGTTTTTTGGAAGGAATAAACATTATCTCATTAGTATTATATAAATCTTTGAATGCTGATGCTCGTAGTTTAAAGACAGGTTCTGGTTTGTATGGATCATGTTGAAAGACATAGATGAGATGTTCTTTTGTACAATGGTCTTTTTGGCAGGGTTCTTCGTCAAGATGATATTTCCGCGGTAAAAACGCTCTATCAGTCTGTACGCGCATGCGAGGATGGATATCCCCATACCTCTGGGTATCATAATGGATATCCACATTTCGCTTCCTGCTTTGACCTACTACAGAACCGATAAACTCTTTCAGTAGTGTAGAATTTACTCCCAGGGAATTTAAGTAAACTTGAAGTTCTGTCAGAAGAATTGTTGTATCTCTTATATCTTCCTCAAGAACCATTTCTGCAATCTTCTCTATATCTACATATTCACCAAAAGACGTTCTATAGTTAGCAATAATCTTTCGACCATTCTTATGATCCAAAAACCCTACAAACGTCAATGAGAGAGTTTTGCCGTTCCCTCTCAGCGCATGATTACCTCTGTTATGTGGACAGCCAGGTATACTACCAAAAAATCCATAGATCATCTTTCTTTCACCTAATAATCAAATCTCCCCAGGATTCTATGATGGTCTTCTGATGTATCTGTTGCAGTACCTCCTACTGCCTGAAATATCCTTATAATCTCGTCTCTGCTTTTCCCTTCGAGCGAAATTCTTCCTGCTAAGACCGCTTCTGCTATAGCCGTCAAGACCCTGTTGTCGAATTTTTGGTAGGTGAATTCTCCTGTCTCCTCGTCCAGAAATGGTTTGTATGTGCGCGGTGATAACCGCGCGCGTAAGAAACTCTGCATACCGATAACGCGCGTTATCCCGCGTATATGCCTTGCAGTTAGTCTTGACCGCTGTAACATCCGGTTATTCGTGAATATGCTATCAACTGTCGATAGTAACGCTTCAACTATTGTAGGTTTGTTCTGGCTATCTCCTGCTGCGATAAGATCTTCTATATCTACCATTAGAATCCTCCAAATATCATTAACAGAGCAAAGATTACAATTACTGCTATTATAAGATACCATAGCCAGGAGGTATCTTTCTCTGTCTCCGATAAAAGATCTGCAACTGTTTGCGCTTCAAGGTATTGCTGGAATTCTTCCGGGGATAGTGCCGGGAACTCAAATTTTGTGGGTTTTTCTGATTCTACAGGAATTCCCGCTTTGCTGCTGGAAAGGTTATAACACAGGTATAGAGCATTGCGATCATGATACTGCGTCATCAGTTCATCTCCTGTTGGCACTACAAATGTACCAATACTGTCGACCGTAAACGTATCCATACCCTTATCAGGAGTCACTATCCTTGTTATCTCTCTGTATCCTCTGTATATCCTGATATCGAGGTAAGGTTTACTCGTCAACTTGAATAATGCTGCTTTGAGTCCAGGATTACCTTTTCCTACGCGGAAACGTGGTATCTTCTTTGCTTCTTTCTTGCCAAACATTTAGATCAATCCCTTTTTACTCATTTCTTCTAACATCTTCTGTATACATTCCTTGATATTCTTGCCT
>JAKQFQ010000365.1 GCA_029558315.1 Bacillota bacterium | reverse complement strand
CTATGCTGTGAAAAAACAAAGCAAGCCGATGCCGGCTTGCTTTGTTTTCTATAAACCTACTATTCCTTCGATACCATACATAAGGTTCATTGTCTGTACCGCTTGGCTTGCTGATCCTCTTACAACATCATCAAGAATTGTAGTCACTGTTATCTTACCGGTATCTGCATCTGTCGAGGCTGATATGGAGCAAAAATATTTGTCGAATCCGTTCCTTGCCCCATTTATTGTATCAGCACCGCCAATTTTAATTAACGGGTTAAACTTGTAAAAATCTCTGTAAATCTCTGAAATATCGTTTCCGCCGAATCCGGTACCGGGTTCGGCCGTTATAGATGTAATAATCCCTTTTATTCCCGGAATGATATATGATGTATATGAAGATAAGGCGTCCTTACCGAACAGCGCAAGCATCTGCTTCTTTACTTCTTCAGCATAGTCCCTGCTCTCCATTTTGTATATCTTGCTGCCGTCGTCAGCGGTGATACCTGCACATTCAAGCTTATCTCCGCATCTAAGACAGGAAATCCCCGACTTGGATTCAATAACCGCAGTATTTATATCAATCAGATTGCCTGCAGCCAGAGGCGCCAATCCCAGCATCGCGCCGGTGCAATAACTGCTTGGATTTGCAGCTATGGATGCATCCTTCATCTTATCCTTGTAAAGCTCAGACAGTCCAAATACTGAGCCGGGATATGCACTGCCGTCTATATGCTGCTTATCACCGACATCTATTATTTTTTTTCCATTGGAAAGTGCTTTTGAGTATATATCCTCTGCAACTGTGCCGGAAAATCCGTTAAATATAATGTCTGCCCTATTAATTGCATTCATCATCTTCAGGTATCCCGCACTCTTTCCATTGCCTCTGCTAAAGCCGCATCCGGATTCATTAAACTCCTGCAAGTCCAACATGGTGCTCACCTGCGCTGACTGATGCCCGGCGATCAGCTTTGAAAGCTCTTCTCCAAAATATCCCTTTGCTCCTAAAATTCCAACCCAAATCATAAATACCTTCCCCCAATATATGCTACATCTAAACTGTTTCCTCAAAATGATTCAGAAACTCTCTTCCGCGCAATACAGCCTCTCTGACTCTCTGTTCGGAAGGCCCTCCCTCAGTATTTCTCCTTGACAAACATACTTCCGGCTTCAGAAACTCATATATCTCTTCTTCTATACAGCAGGAAAATTTCCTGAATTCGTCCATGGAAAGCTCTGTCAGCTCCTTATTGTTGGCAATACAGTACCTCACCATTTTGCCCGCCGCTTCATGAGCATCCCTGAAGGGCAATCCCTTTTTCACCAGATAATCAGCCAGATCGGTGGCATTCAGAAATCCGCCTTTTAGATTGTTCATTATTCTTTCTTTGTTTATTGTAATAGCTTCAAGCATTGGAATAAATACTGAAATGCAGGACTTAAAAGTGTCCCCCGCATCGAAAACCGATTCCTTGTCTTCCTGCATATCCTTGTTGTAGGATAGCGGGAGCCCCTTCATAATGGTAAGAAGAGCAATCAGGTCTCCATATACCCTGCCTGTCTTGCCTCTTATAAGCTCTGCAATATCGGGATTCTTTTTCTGAGGCATAATGCTGCTTCCTGTGCTGTAG
>JAKQFQ010000359.1 GCA_029558315.1 Bacillota bacterium | reverse complement strand
GTAAGTACCCTTCAGCAGTTCTTTTTCGTGCAATCAAGGGTGGCGATCAGCTACCACAACCTAAAACATCTACCGTTTTCAAGGTTCATCTGAGCCTTTTTTCTTTGCTCATTTTTTTCATAACTTATTTGACACTATCTTTCTCACTCTGTGTCACTCTTCTCGTCTAGATACTGATTCAGAGCTTCTCCCAAAATCGCTGAATAAGCTCTTGCGCCCTCCGAATTCAGATGGCAGCTGTGATTATAAAAATCATCCACCGGCAAAAAGTAGTCCTGCGGTGTTAACAGTATATCTGCGTTCATATAGTCTGTCATTTGTTCATGGTAAACAGCCAGTGACTCCTCTGTCTCCACCAACGACCCGTCAATGTACATTGAATAGGCAATCACGAACGTAATATCGTTATCCTCACACCAGTCATAAAACTCATTTAACATATCCAGCGTCTCAACTTCCATATCCGAAAAGTTAAGTGTATCACTTGGTGAGACATCAGTACTAATCAGTGTTCCTTGCCGGTTTACGATCATATTACCATTTTCATCAAAGGAAGATAATTCATATACCTGTTCCTTTTTTGAGATATCGCTTCTGATACTTTCTATCATTCTTCCACAGGTTAACGTATACAGCTTACGCCAGATCATTTTATTCTGATATCCTAAAAGGGTATCATCTCGGCTGTCCCAGTACTGGTGCAGTAGTGTCTTATCACTCTCCAGCGCTGCAGATATTACCATAAAATCTTCATTGTACCAATTGGACTTTCCTAGCATATATACGATTGTATCACCTGGTTTGGCTGTATCATAAAGAACATCTACAAGAAAAGGAATTCCAATGGAAGCCTCAACGCCAAGGATCTGAACAGGTCTGCCTAATTCCTCCTCCATGACTTTTTTGTCGATTCCAAACGGAACATAAGAAGAACCAAAGACAATCACCTCAGGTGAGCGTTCTTCAGATTCCAATGCATGATATTGCAGCAACAGAGCTTTCTGATATGCATTTTCATACGCATCAGGACCTGCCTGTGCGTCCCATAAATACCAGAAAGTCAATTGATATGCACCAATTGTAAGTACCATGACCAATATTAACTTTACAATAAACAAAAATAATTTTTTCACTTCACGCCTCTGCTAAAATACATAATATGCAAATCCTCCGCTCGCCATATCTCCTCTGGTAATATAGAGGAGCAGTAATCCTGCAATATATATGATATATCGCAAGAGCGGATTCCACTTTCTCATCTTATCCATCACATCAATTTTCTTATAGGCAAGTACATCCACAATAAGTAAAATAACTAACGGTAACGCAATCAGGAACAGGTCATAAATATGCCAGTATATAAACTCTGCCATTGCATAAAAACCAATTTGGGAAAACAAGTTACGAAAAAGTATAATCGATGTTTCCATGGTATCCGGTCTAAACAGCAGGAACGAAAATACAACCAAAAGGAAGGTTCGAATCGTTCTTAAGGCATCCATGAATCTGGAAGAAGCAAATCGCGGATTCATATGGTTGATTCGATCATATAATGGTTTTAACAGTTCTGAAATAATGATAATCAATCCACAAAACCAGTCATAACACAAATAGTTCCAGTCAAAACCATGCCATAAGCCTATCAAAGTCCAGACTGCAGTAAGCGAAATAACTGTTGGCAGCACATTCATCCCATATCTGTTTTTTTTCTTCTTCATATCTTTTCGTATTTTTGTACATAACTGGCTTCGTTGCACAGGATAGAAAACATAGTTCTTAAACCACAACCCCAAAGAAATATGCCATCTTCTCCAGAATTCAGCCATAGACTTCGATAGATACGGAACATTAAAGTTCTCTCGAAGAGTAATTCCCAACATCGATGCACATCCTAATGCCATATCCATAAATCCCGAAAAATCAGTATACAATTGAATTGCATATAAAACCATCACAAGAAATATTGTCATTCCAAAGTAATCCGTTGGGTTTTCATACACAGTATCAATTACATAGCCAATTCGGTCAGCTATGATCAATTTCTTCATCAATCCCAATGCAACTCGATAACAGCCTTTCACACATCGTTCATAATCAAATGGATGCTCTGAATAAAGTTGCTTCTTCAATTCATTATAGTCTGCAAATGGGCCTTGTAAAACATGTGGAAAAAAAGAGATAAACAGTGCATATTTGGCAGGATTTTTTTCTGCCGGTGTCGTCTGTCTATAGACCTCAATACAATATCCAATACATTGTAAAGTATAAAACGACAGCCCAAGTGGCATGATAAAGCTTGCAAAAGGCATTCGCATAATTCCAAGAAGCGCAACAAACAAAATCAGGGTTACTGCAATTGCCCACCGTTTTTGTCCTGTTCTCTCAATTAAAATACCGGCAAGATAAGAAACCAGAATAGTCCCCAACAAAAACAATGCACTGTTCAATCCTGTCTGATAATAGAAATATCCATTTGCCAGAAGAAGAACAATCCACTGCAATTTTTTTGGTACCAGATAATAGAGTACAAATGTAATTGCCATAAAAATGGCAAATGCCATAGTTGTAAATGTCATTTCAATTCGCATCAAGCCCGGTCACGTACAATGTACTGTGGGCGCTCCTTTATTTCATCATATATTTTCGCAATATAGACTCCGATAATGCCTATGGAGAACATTATACATCCTGTTGCAAATACCAGTAAAACGACCAGTGTCGGATATCCCGCAACCGCAATCCCATTAATGTGATCAACAATTGCATCTATCGCCAGCATAAGACCCAAAATCACAAAAATGATTCCTGCGGTAATTATCATATAGAGAGGGGCAAAGGTAAATGAAATCATATTTTGTATAGCATATTTCACCAAAGAAATCAGCGACCATTTCGTAGTCCCACCAACACGTTCCTGTACATCATAGGGAATATTTGTAGTTTTAAAACCAACCCAGAATGAAAGTGCACGGAAAAAAGTATTTCTCTCCCGAAGTGAACACAGAACCTCCACCACCTTTCGATCCAGGAATTTGAAATCAGAAGAATTCTTCATATCCATTCCCATAAAACGACTGATGAGACTGTAAAAGGAACCAGCCATAACGCGATGCATTATGCTCTCACGTCCACGACTGCTCTTTACCCCTTCAATCACCTCATATCCCTCCTTCCACAACTCTACCATTTCCAGAATTGTTTCTGGTGGATGTTGAAGATCCACATCCATCACGACCACCGCATCTCCCTTAGCCTCATGAAGCCCTGCAAAGATAGCAGCTTCTTTTCCAAAATTTCTTGAAAAAGAAACATAATGCGCCGAAGGGTCTCTCTTATTTAATGATTGCAAGAGTTCCAGCGTCTTATCCTTAGAACCATCATCAACAAAAATGTATTCCTTTTGCATCGGCAACTTTTGTAATGTATCCTGCATCACCTCATAGAAACGATCAACTACAGCCTCTTCGTTATAACATGGTACAATAATAGACAACATAGCCATTTGCTCACACCTTCCCGCAATACCCTATTTTAAAGGTTTACTTTTCTATATAAATAGTATGGTTGAATATAATTCTCAAACTCAAGTTCAAACTCCACATAACTGACCTGTTCATACAAATCCTGCGCAAAATCCAATGGTGAACGGGTCACGATATAATCTGCCTGACCGCTGCCAATATATTCCCTCTGTGTTTCATAAATAATCGGAAGATTGATGTTATAGTCACAAAAATACTTACATTCCGGAACAACATTCAACACCGTATACATCCCCAGATCCAGACATCCATAATTCATAATTGCCTGGCCATTCTGCCCATCACTATGAATAATATCGGCAAAAATGAATTGCGGCATATCCTCCTTACTATAGTCAAGAAGATATGAATTCATGCTAAACAACCTAGACATCATAATACAAACAAGTAATATTACGATACTGCTAAAGTGTTGTATCCCATATCTTTTTTTGGAAAAAACCTTCTTAATCAGCATGGATACCGGCACGAACCCCAATGTTGAAAAAACCACCAGCACTTCTCCCCAATAGCGATTATACTGTGTACTGTAAAAAATGCCAAATGTAGTAACTATACAAATCATCCATAATCCCACTTTGAAACTTGTACAATTCTTCAGTTTCTTCTGCATGGTAAACCATGCTACACCAATTACAATCAGAATAGAATATCGCTTATTACGCCAAAATGTCAGTAGAATCTTACGTATGGAGTACTCTATACGGCTCATTCCAATATCTCTATTGTTATACCGAAATAACATGTTATAGAAATAAACCTGCCATAAATCCGACAGTGCATGATGCCAACTAAAGTATATCAAAACCGGTATCGTAACTAATAAAAAACCACATATAAAGGATAACGCACATCGCAGAAGGTATTTCATGTTGCGTTCGCGAATCTGTAAAACCACCATGAACAAAACCAATCCCAGAAAAAAACCGGTAAGTGTGTATTTCATCCAGAACAGAATTGCTGTAAATAGTCCCATGAAAAATACTTTTACCAAGGACAACATTTTCTCTCCCTTTTGGAAATCAAACATATACCTTATAAAGGTATATAATGCCCATGCCAGAATCGGCAATACCAGCTCTTCAATCTGTCCTCCATAGGAAAAGCTGTAACCTGTATATGCAATAAATGTCAAAATCGGAATTGACCAATACTGTGATTCTCCAGTCAGGAGTCTAAGTGTTTTGTGAGCGTACCACAGAAAAATGGTAGCACAAAATACTTCTAACCAGAAAATACCTATAAAACTTGTTTCTGAAATCAGATATGCCACACTATAAATCAGATAAAGAATTAGTCCCTTATGTTCATAGATATCACGATATAATACTTTTCCTTGTGTCAATGCCTTCCCAACTGTAAAAAAACAGTTGGTATCCATTCCATCCTGAAATGGATATAACATAGAACACTTTGTACAAAATATAAGTATTCCAAAGGCTGACAGGAAACTAATCAATATGACATACAAAGTATCGATTTTCTCATTTTTATCTCTAATAAACTCTTTCATCAGTATTTATACTGCTTTCCTAATCTGCAACCCTACGGTTAATATTAAATTCACCAAAATTCCTATGAATAAAATAACATAAATCATTACTTTCATCCACCTTTTCTTACACTGTCCCGCAAGAAGTATAATGTTGGCAGCAAAAGCAAAGTAAAGAAAAATCAAAGTTCTATGCCACGAAGCGAACATTGTTGGCGACAGCATCAAGGCCATACGTACAGCAAATCCACATGCCAGTGCCCAGATTGCTCCAATCTTTACCTTTTGTTCCGGTAAAACATTCCATATTGTATAAATTGCCGTAATAATAAATAATAACAGTCCTGTAACTTCCGACAATTGTATGATCATCGTTTTCCAATCCGTCATATAAATAGCCGGATTCTCAAAATCATAATTTAGCTTATGTCCCAACAGAAAATCCTTCACAAAATAATAACCTGTAAAGAGAACATCTATCAGAAGCGGTATCACTGCAACAATCTTCTGCCAATTCTTTTTCGCTTTGCCCAATCCGGTCACCGCAAGCAATCCTGAGAACAGAAAGAAAATCACATCGGGAATTGCAACAAAATGCTCAAATACAAATACTGAACACAATCTGGCTTTTTCTAACAGATTCAGGTCAAAAAACTCAGGCATCCAGTTCTCGGCCTCCATTATCGTTCGTTCCCCATTTCCGGGAGCTAACATGGCAAATAATATTCCCGCAATGCCAATCAACACTCCAAGTATTTCAAACCAGGCAGAGCGCTTTTCTATCACAGCTTCAATGAATACCACCATAAACATCATGCACAATACAGTCGCAGACATTTCACAATTTGCTGTAAATATCATTGCTGCAATATAAGCTGCATATTGGAGCGGATATATTTTCTCTTTTCTGCCTCTCCTTACCACGCCGCTAAACGCATATAAGAAAGCAGCCAGCGGCCACATGTAATTGAGTGATGTACAAATCCATCCGGCCGACCCCATATGCATATAGGGATATGATGCAAAAAGCAGAAAAATAAGCACATTGTTTTTACTCTTCTTATCATTTACAAAAATCACAGTTAAGGAGTGATATACTAAAATACAGATTGCAGTATCCAGAATCTGCCACACAAGAAAGGGAAGTCTGATTAGCGTAAATAGAATCGCTTCTGATAATACCCGGGAGGAATCTGTAAGATATCGGTGAATCAGTAAATCTATTAAAGAATCCCATTGGCTCCTTACGATAACAAAAAAAGCATCATCATTGGTAAATCCAACAAATGTTAAATGTAAAAGCAAAAAAAACAAGGCATTGATTATCATCATCCTACCATATAGATTTCTGCTTTTTGATTCCACAGCTTTCATTTACTTCTTATCCTTTCTCGATTTCCATTGTGCTTTCTTTTTATTCCATAAGTGTATTGGTTTACGAATCACATTCAAAATGCTTTCTATCTTCTTATCATCACTTAAACGTTTCTGATAATCACGTCCTATATATACCATATTTCTTCGAATAGCCATTTGTGGTTGTTGATCAAAAATTCTTCTTAAAAAAGCATCTGCATATCCATCTTCTAAATATTGTACTGCCTGGCTCTCTTTCGTAACCATTGGTGCAGTTATCATCTGTAAATACAATTCCTCGTTCTCATTAATCTCTCGAACACGTTGTATCACCTCATCGAACGAGGAATACGCATGACAATTTATAAATGCCTCCGGATTGAACTCCTCAGCAATTCTGGAACTTCCCCAGTAAATCGGAATGGTATCTCCCGCAAATGCCTCCAGTATCTTTTCCGTTGTATATCCATTCATGGATGAATTCTCAAATGCCATTGTGAATCGATAATTCTTAACAAATTCCATTTTATCAGCAACCGGTCCCCCAACATTGTTTCGATATCTTCCGCCAGAATCAACCGTCTGATACTGATTTAGCGCATCAATCATAGCATCTCTCTCACTTGCTGCATAAGGATTCGAAATAACAAAATTGCAAAACTTTTTCTTTTCAAGATAATACTTGGTTGTAAATGTATGCTTCGTAAGTGCAGCATTAATAATTTTTTTACTATACAATACATAAAGCGGCAATCGTAAGTATCGATCTTCAAAATCAATATAGTGGAATCCCATTGCATAATCATAAAGATTAAAATCAGGAACTATATTTTCTCCAAGAAATAGGATCTTTACACAGTTGGTATATTTGAAATGTTCATTCCCAAAGCAACTGCAGAAAACATAATCCGGAGAATCACTGATTTCCACGTCATAATAGTGAACCAGAATATTATAGAAAAAGTTATCTTTCTTGTCCAATCCCGGCCAGAAATCCACATAATTGATCTTAATCTTTCGCATTTCATTCATGTTCTGCCACCGCCTTATCTTTACTTCTTTTCAATGTTAATGCCGGAATCACTCCGATGCATAGCATTAATACTACATTTTTATTAACATACGGAAGAAAGGCTTCTCCCAGTGAATAAAAGGTAAATACAACAATCAACAGCATTCCCATAGAATCCTTCTTCTGATACATTTTACGGTAAATCCATACTAAAATCACAAGGTAAATATTAAAGAAGAGAATTCCCTGATTATAAAGGGCATTCACAAAACCAACCTCCGTGGCTTCCATAAATCCCTGATATCCAAACCATGGAAGCGGGACTTCCATTGCTGTTTTATGAATAAAATAGAAACGGCCGGTGGTCAAAATATTAAAGACATTCCAGATTCCGACACCTGCTGTTGTTCCCGGTTGTGCTTCAAAAAAATACATCGTAATAAGTACCAGGGCAATCTCTGATGCCATCAAAATTCCTCCGGCATAATAAATCAATTGATTCACCCACGTCTTATGACAATAGCGGATTACAATTGTACCCATCATCAATAAGATACACCCTGCAATTCCCGTCTTGGAGTTTGCGAGCAAAAACAAGCCAAAGCCCAAACTGCAGATGATGAAATATCCCCACCACTTTAAGCGATCATAGTAACAATAAAATCCAAGAGCAAGTACTTTCATCCAGAAAAAGGAAAATCCATTCGGATGAAAAAATCCAAAACAGTATCTGGTCTCTGGTTCATTTCGAAATACCTGCGTCAGACTCATCGTATTATGGAGTCCCAACACCGATAAAATCGCTGTTATAATCATTATTGCCAATGTTCCAAAGAAAAAGAGTTTCATCACTTTTTTCGCCTGTTGATCTCTTCCGGCTAATAAAATCAGTGCAATCCTTAACACTAACGCCGAACCTTGAAAGCAGAAACAGAGAAGTCCAAATACCGCACAGCCAAGGAACACCGGCCAGTCCTGTCTCAAATGCATAGTCAGAAGAATTTTTACAGAGAATAACAGCATTCCCAGGATAATAATCCAAGGTTCCTTATATCCTCCGTACGCATAGCCGGATACAGAAACAAGGAGTTCACAGAGAACTCCAAGATAAAAGCATCCATTTGCAATTAATACTTTCTTCTGTTCTTTCTTTTGCTCCATTACCAATAACATCCATTCTCAACATTATCATTTCCGGTCGTCAGCTGATCGCAGGCTAATGGATACTGCCAGGCATCATTATATACTGTATTCAACTCCTCAAAATCATCCCACCTGCTGCCTCGAATACCAAATAATAGCTGTAACGCACCACCAACATGTATCGCCTGTTTGCCTTTCTGTTTTAATCGTGCTGCCAATGGCAATCCATATGCACCACAGGCAATCAGCGCAACATCAAACTCTTCCTTCATCGCTTCTTCTACCATATAGTCCAGGGCATCAAACCATGAAGCGAATCTCTTATCTTCCTGTCCAAATAACGTCTGCACTGCTTTCACACAACGAAGCTCAAATTCCGGAAGAATCTCTAAACCCGGAAATAATTGCTCTCGTTTCTCATATTGCGCCATAATACTTTCTGCAAAAGGATGAATACACACTACTTTTTTGCCTTTTAATGCACGACTCCACGGCTTCTCCTTACAATACCACGGCTCTAATCCCTCTAACTTCCCATACTTAGTTGTATTGGCCGCATAATGCTTCAGCATATAGTCTTCCATCTGATTATACCAGACTCCAACCAGATCTATTTCTTTCAGCGAAATCTCCATTAGTTTTCCAAAGCGCTCAAATTCCTTCATATCACCATAAAAGCCGGATAGACATATAAGCAGACTCCTGCAGCTTTCTTTTTCTTTAAGATCATGAAATTCTTTCTGACAGGCAACCATCGCTTTCAATTCCGTTCCGCCGATTCTTCCAACAGCAAATGGCTTTCCAGAAACAATCAGTTGCTCCAATTGATTGTTTGTATCCGCTATGGATAAAATCTGTTGTCCATTATAGCGATTTCTTGAAAAACGAATCTTTAAATGTACATCCAGATACTTTCTTACTTTCCAGTATATTCTTTTATACTTCCATTCAAGATTCATACATCCTCCACGATACTACATTTTTATCCAATTACCTCTGGCAAGAGCTACCTGCTCATCTGCTTTATATCTCTTTGGCGCAATAATGATACTCGCAGGGGTCTCTCCCAGTAATGCTCCCCAGTAGCTAAAGGTACTGTTGGCTATAATTGCATGCTTACAACAGCTGATCAGCTTCATATCCATATAACTGGCCTGGCCTACATTATGAACAGGGATTCCATCTTCAATAAATGTAAACTTCTCCCGAACGTAATCCATATCATCTGAAAAGATATAGAAAACAGGTTTCTTTACTCTCTTTTTCATCTCTTCGACAGCATTTTGATAATAGGATAAATCTAAAATGTCAAAAACATTCCCTACATAATCACCCCGCCTGACATGTATTGCTACGGATTCACAATCTTTCATTGCTTCTGATGCTGAAAGATTCATTCCTTCCAGTTTTGTTATAAAGTTAAAACTGGATTTAACTTTGCTCTCGCATTTTCTTAAGTAAGCATCTGAGCAAAATACACCCTCAATATACCAATCTTTACTCAGATCAAGACTCTCATAGATATTATTAAAAACATATTGTTTCTCGCCAAAATCAAAAATGTGTGAAGCCGTAGTATCTCTTCCACGATTCTTTCTTGCCGCATTATTTCTGGCTAGATACCGCAAACCGGCCAGTGGATAATATCTGGGATAATACTCATGAACTCTTGCTACCTCTTCATAGCTTGCTACCGGCATTCGTATTCCGAATACTTTTTCCAATTCATAACCCTGATGTTCCTTTTTATTTCTATCAAACCAGGTTAGATCCGCTTTCAAATCCTTCGTAATATAGTTTTCCACATACTGATAAAACGCATACTGAAACATTTGATTACCCAAACCACCATGAAATCTTATGATGAACAATTTAGATTGCTCCTTTCCTTATCTTTTCGTATACCTGTGCAATCAGTGAAGCATTCTGTTCTTCTGTAAAGCAGACTTTGGCTCTTTCCTTCCCCGCTTCTCCCATACGTGTTCTTCGTTCCTGATTCTCCATCATATACTTCATAGCTGCAACAAATTCTTCCCTCGAATGAACTAAACAACCTGTGATTCCATCCTGAATAATTTCAACTGTTCCACCGCTTCGGTAGCCAATTACAGGAAGACCATGAAGCATGTACTCAACCGTTACCAGGCCAAAGCCTTCATACTCTGAAGCAATAACGCCCACATCCATCGTATTTAATAACAAAGCCGCGTTTTCAACATATCCCGGCATTTTCACTTGTGTCAGATTATACTGTTTAATCATTTTCCTGAGTTTTTTCTGATACTTCTCTTTTCCATCACCAATCAACCAAAACTCATAATTAGTAAAACCTGACTGATTCAGTTGCCTGCATCCTTCCAATACTTCGAGCTGATGTTTCATTGGAAATAGATAGCCCAGATAGCAAAAACGTATGGGTGCATCCAGCGCACGCTCTTTTGTCTGTGTTTCTTCCACAGAATTCCAATTCACTCCATCATAAATACGAATTACATTTGCCTTAGGATATTTCTCCAGGTAATTCATCTTTAAAGCATCCGAAATTGCGATTACATAATCTGCACTTTCATACAACCTTCGAACCATTCGCATACCATAGAAATACTTCATATGAAAATGTTCCCTGGAAAACTCTCTGATATGCCAGATATGACGACATCCCAGCTTGGAAGCCAGCATCGCACCAGTTCCGATTACACTTGAATTAGAATGTATTACATCAATGTTCTGATCCTTTAATTGTAAATATAGGCTCTCAACTTCTCTGGCTATCGCTTTCCTACGTATCATTTTCTTAATCAGGAATCTACCGGGAGTAGTATAAACCCCCTGCCATTGAGTGATGGGGCTAATCAGGCAGGGAACGCCTAATTTGTCCATCTCTTCTGTCATTTCTCCTGTAGCAGGTATGACAAGCATAGGTTCTTCTTCATGCACTGTTTTCAGACAACGAATCAGCCGGTATAAGGCCTGATTCGCTCCATACATATTGTCATAATGCGTGATGAACAGGATTTTCATGCGTTCTCTCCGACTATTTCCTCTTTGTTTCTGCGTATTGCGACTCCATCCTTAATCTCGTAAATTGCATCACAATTACGAATTGTTGTCAGTCTGTGTGCCACTATAATCATCGTCTTGCTTCCATGCAGGGAATCAATCGATTCCATTACTGCAGTCTCTGTCTCCGTATCCAACGCACTGGTTGCCTCATCCAGGACAAGAATCTCAGGGTTTTCATATAGTGCTCTCGCAATCGCGATACGCTGTCTTTGTCCGCCAGACAAACGAACCCCTCGCTCTCCTACCATTGTGTTCAGACCTTCCTCCAAATGTCTGACAAAATCAGCTAACTGCGCTTCTTCCAGTGCTTTCCAGACTTTGTCTTCATCTATCTGATCCTCATAGATACCAAATGCTACATTATTTCTAATATTATCATCCGTCAGATAGACTGCCTGAGGAACATATCCAATAATCTTAGACCAACCGGGCAGGTTGTCATAAACATCCACTCCATCCAGCAGAATATGCCCTTTTTGCGGATTGAGCAGTCCTAGAATCACATCAGCCAATGTTGTCTTACCGGCTCCGGATGGTCCAATCAATGCAATAGACTGTCCTTTTTGAATGCAAAGACTCAAATCCTGTAACACAGCTTCCTGGCCTGAAGGATATTTCCAGGTGATTTTATTGATTGATAATTCGTTTTCAAATTTCAAAGCAATTACTTTACTCTCATCAATATCTTTTAGTTTATAATCATCTTCACATTCTATTGTTTTTAGCATATCATACATGGAATCCAGTCTGGGACGATTATACATGATTGCATTCAGATTAGTAGTCAACCGACTTACTGCAGGAAATAACCGAAATGCTGCAACTGCAATGATTGCAAGCTTCGTAATAAATTCTGCGACGTCAACATTCATATGCAGCCTGATTATTACAATGCCAATGAGGCCTCCGATACATACAACTTCATAGATATTTACCGGAATGACATTCAGGAAATTATTTCTTTTCGCTGCTTTGGCACTTAACGTACAGGATTTACTAAAGCTTTGTTGGAAGTATTCCTGTCGATTCATTACCATAATTTCTTTGATTCCGTTAAATGCCTGCGTTAAATACTGCAGCATCTTACCATCACAATCCTGACCAATCCTTCCAAATCTCTTAACCAGTTTTTTCAATCCAAAGAAAAGAATCAGCATACATGAACCAAGAATTCCAACTAGCGAGATCGCAAGAATTGGGTCCAGATAAATGATATATACACTAATTGCCACAATCGTAAAGACTTCTGCCAAAATACGAAACAGATAAAAGAAAACTGCAAACACACCAACTACATCCTGGTTAATACTTCGAATCAGCACAGCGGAATTCACATTCAGATGAAACAGATAAGAACTATGAAGAAATGTATTGGACATTTTAATTGATAAATCTCTCTGTACACCTGTTGAATACCATGCCTGTACATAAGATGAAAACATCAGATAAATATTCTTCAGAATATAGACGCAAATAATCAATACACCCAGCATGGTTATCATATCAAGGTTTGACTGTGGATGGAAAATACGAACCAGAAAATTAACATACCACTTTTCAGTCATTTTTTCCGGCGTCATGATAGACTCAATAAATGGCAGTACCGTAGTAACACCAAGTAATTCCCACATTGATCCGACAAATGCAGCAGCAGTAACTAATACATACTGCTGTTTCTGTTTACGGTTCATGATATAGTTTAACTTGTGTAAAATATCACCAATTGCTCTCATTTTGTAATTCTCCGTTTCTTTTTACTGCTTTCTATTTCTTTCGTTTTTCGAAAAAGCTGCTGCCTGTAATCCAAAGCATCAGCAAAAGTGCCATATAGAACAATGCCATGTTATAAATCATATATCGTGTCTGGCAAAAAATCAGAGCTGCTGCCACACCAACATTCACCGCAATCCCAATAAAGACTGTCAATGCCATTAGCCCAATTGTACGGCTCTCTCTATTCAAAAGACATTTTAACATAAGAATTAGATAAATCATATAGGCGAATAAAGCGTAGTAGTCTAACAGACCGCCTCGCTTCGCAATACTGTTAATCATTCCATTCAACGCTGAAGATAAATATACAGATGCATAGGTGGAAAGATTGTCTATTAAAAGTGATTGGACAATCACCGCACTCATACGGTCTGCTTCCTGTTCCGCCGGCAATCCTTCTGCAAATCCTTCTGCAATTGCATACTCAATGAACATCGGACCGGTTGTATCCACCGTAATTGTATCATAGTGAGCACCATAATGTGCCTCAAGGTTTCTCCAGCCTTCGCCTGCATAACGATAGTTGCACTCTTCCTCATCTAAGATATCAAATACAGTAATAAATAAGTTCCTTACTGATTCTTCTTCAATTAGAGCGGCATCTTCACGATCCGCAACATAAAGCGTCGTGGTCAGTACCAGATTCATATCTCTTGTATTCTGGGCAAAAGCACCATGTAATGAATAATTGTAGAGACGCGTTCCACCAATTGCCAATAATATGCTGAGCAGAATCATCCCCAATGTTATTCCCATTTTTTTCAGATATCCTTTACTTCCAATCCATCCCAAAAGCAATGTTGCGAATATTACAATATATGTGATTGCCATCTGCTTTCTGGTATCCATCATAATGGCTGCCAGAATCATTGCGCCTACAACTGGTTTAATTTTTCCAGAATACAATGCCTCAAGGAGCTTACAGATAAACAGAAGCCATAAGGATAATGTAATTCCCTCTGTCAAAATACTGTTGGGATAAATAGAAGCTCGTCCTGCAGCAAACTGGCATAAGAAAGCTACCGCAAAATGAAACAAGATCATTCCATAGGTAAGGAACCATTTCAGCTGAAACTTTCGCGTACAAAATATTACAATTTTCCAGACCGCATAAGCCATCAGCAGGTTTTGAAAAACTACAACAAAAAACAGATAATTTACTTCTCCAAAAAGGAAACGAAAAATAGCCAGAAGCAATGGATATACCGGTTCTCTGGCTGTTGTCATCTTGATATAACTATTGGAATCTGCACAAATCTGCACTCCAAAGGTAAAACAAAATATGAGGTAAAAGGCTGCCAGAATCAAGAGTGCCAGCCCTTCCTGCTTATTCATCTTCCATTTTTCTACTATTTTATGTCTTCCCTGCATTTACTGCTGGTTCTCACTTTCCATCTTACTCAGTTGACGTTTTCTTCTACTAATCTCGTTGAGATTAAGTTCAAATTCCCGGCGATTTTTTGTTACCATATCAGATAAAATCATCCCTGCAAAAAAGGCCTGTACTGCAGCCAGTTCAATAAATCCGCTGACAATCAGCGTTGGCATATTTTCAACCAAACCACTATTTAAGAATCTGGCGAACACCCAGAAAAACAGCACTGCTGCGATTACTGTCATCAAAGCTGCCATCCAGGAAAAGAATGCCAGCGGCTTATAATTCTTATAAAGCTTAATGATCAAAGAAAGGACCTTCATTCCATCAGAATAAGTATTTAACTTGGATTCGCTTCCCTCCGGCCGATCACGATACTCAACTACCACATTGGCAATCGCCATCTGATTAAAAACAGCATGTATTGTCATCTCTGTTTCAATTTCAAAGCCTTTGCTTAATACAGGGTAACTCTTGACAAATTCATAGGATAATGCCCTAAATCCTGTCATAATATCCTTAATTTCGCAGTGAAACAGTCGGTTGATACTACTCCTGACAACCGAATTCCCCAGATTATGAAATGGCCGCTTATTCTGTGTAAAATAGGTAGAAGAAAGGCGGTCTCCCACTACCATGTCCATCTGCTTTTCCAAGACCTGGTCTGCCATCTCCTTTGCATATTCCATCGGATAGGTATCGTCTCCATCTACCATAATATAGCAGACAGCATCAATCTCCCGAAACATTCTGCGGATTACATTGCCCTTACCTTGTTTATATTCATGTCTTACAATGGCACCGGCTTTTTGTGCATACTCTACCGTTTGATCTGTTGAATTATTATCATAAACATAGACAATCGCTTCCGGGAGTGCCTTTCTGGCATCCCTGACAACTTTCTCTATTGTTTTTTCCTCGTTATAGCACGGAATCAGAACTGCAATCTTATCCATTCCAATAACCTTTCCTTTCTGCACTACTTTCTGCCGACTGATTTTAAGAACTCATCATAATCTCTAATATAATCTGTTTCATCATAGTATTTCGATGCAAATACCATCAGAACTGCCCCCTCTGAGAACTCTGACATTTCTCGCCACATACTATTTGACACATAGAGACCTTCATATGGATTATCCAGTACAACTGTCTCTTTTTCGGTTCCATTGTCCAACAAAATTTTCACTGAACCATGAACACATACCAGCAATTGTTCCAGAGACTTATGTGCATGCATGCCACGAACCACGCCTGGCTTTGTATCAAACATATAGTATACACGCTTGATTTCAAATGGCACATCAATTTTTTCTTCCAGTGCAACCAAATGTCCCCTTGCATCCCCATGTTGCTGTAAAGGATATTTCTTTATTTCCATCTTAATCCTCCATTTTGTTATGACACTTCTCCAAAAAAACTCTTGTGGAGCGATCAAACTCCGATCGTATTGGATATAGCTTCTCTCTTAGCAATTCGATGTCCCGATAGATTCCCGGATGCACCTTTCCCGTTGATACACCACCGATTTCATGATCGATAGTAACAAGCGGTGACCAGTTAATCCTGATATTTCTTCGCAGCAAATCAATATAGTAAGGATAATCTTCGACAAGGAAATAATCTTCATCATGATATCCGTATTGCTCAAACAACTCTTTTCGGTAAAAGGTACAGCAGCCACTCAGCAGATTCCTTTTTCTCACCATATAGTTCATCAGCTTTCGTGGTGCCAGTCGTAATGCCATGCCAACCAGAATAAAAGGTTTCATCCTATGATGTAACTCTTTGTCCACATCATATCGTCTTGTTGTGATGATTAACGCATTCTTTCGAAGGAATGCTTCAACCAGGCATTCTACCGTAGTATTACTGTGAAAACGGTCTCCGGAGCTGCAGCTAAACAGATATTCTCCCTTAGCCATTTGAAATACCTTGTTTAAATGCCGAACAGTTCCAACATTTTTATCATTAACATTCACTCTTACCTGATGATATTTCTTTCTCAATCTCTTTGCATAATCTTCCAGAATAGCAGTGTCGTACTTTGTAGATCCGTCATCACTTAACAGAATCTCTGCATTCCTGTAGGTTTGATTCAGTAACGAATCCACAGTTGTCTTAAGTCCATCCGGATTATTATAGATTAAGACAAATATTGTAACTAACGGTTCCTTATTCAAACTTTTGTATCCTCCGTCGTTGTCCCACTCACACTGTCAGGATTGCCCTCCGGATTCTCCAGTCCAATGCTTTGTGTTGCAGCCTCCTGCCAAACCTTTGCATCTGATTCATCATAAGTCAGCTTACGAACATGGTACTGCACATCCTCCATAATCTTTCGGTTCGCAGATAATACATCTGCCAGCATACCAATGACAAAGGTCATAAATCCCATAATCATTAGCGTACATGCCAGTATCAGCGATTGAATATGTCCGGAATTTCTTCCGTTGATATAATAAATCAGGAATCTGACACTGAGCGCAAAACCAGCCAAAAACGGCAACGCGCCAACAATCGTCAGACATGCCAGAGAGCGATACATTAATAGTGCTCTTAGAATCGTCAGCATTGACTTTTTGATGTAGGAACCCATACTGCTGAATAATCTGGACTTCCTTAACTCCGGATTTGTTCTGATTGGAACAGACGTAATCGCCATTTTATTCCGCCCAGCCTGTACAATCGTCTCCAGCGTATAGGTATACTCATTGATGACATTTATGTGCATTGCTGCCTCTCTGGAAAATGCTCTGAATCCGGAAGGAGCATCCGGGATATCTGTTTTCGATGCTTTTCGTACAACCCAACTGCCAAAGTGTTGTAATTTCTTCTTAATAAAGGAGAAATGATCTGTCTGATCAATCGGCCGCTCGCCAATTACAATATCCGCATTTCCCTGTAAAATAGGCTCAATCAATTTGGCAATGTCTTCTCCGCAATACTGATTGTCCGCATCTGTATTAACGATGATATCCGCACCATAAGAAAGACTTGCTTCGATACCTGCCATAAAGCCTTTGGCAAGTCCCTTATTTCTGGTAAAGCTGATGACATGATGAACACCCCAGTTCATTGCCACTTCAACGGTATTATCTTTACTTCCGTCATTAATTATCAGATATTCAATCTCATCAATTCCATCCAGATGCCTTGGCAGATCATTCAATGCAATTTCCAATGTCTCTGCTTCATTATAGCAGGGAATCTGTATAATCAGTTTCATATTATGCCTCCGTCAGTCCAACAAATCATTTTAATCTCTATTATAAATCATAAGTGCAACAGGGCTATCCATCGTTGCATTTTTCTTCGCGTAAGGTAACCCACGATCTATATAATTCTCATAAATAGAAGTATGCATCATTCCTTGATATACATAGCGCCATTCTCCTGTATCCTCTGTCAGATATCCCAAATCATATTGCAGTAAAAAGACATTCTCGTAAGCTGCAGCACAGATTGCCAGTCTCTCCGGCATTAAATCAGGTGTTACAAAAAAGATATCTGCTCCCGTTGTTCCTTTTAAAGCCATAGCGTAGATTCTTTGAATATGATATCCCCAGTCCATGACAAGAATAGCATCTTTGGAATTAACACAGGATGTCATACTCTCCACAATGGAATAATCGCAATAGGTCAAATCCTTCTCCGTATATAAAAGGTTACTCTGCCAGATTACCAGTCCGGCAAATACAGCAAGCAGCGGTATGGTGATTTTTACTGAAATCCGATCCCAGAACATTGCCGCCGCAACCAGAATAAATACAACAAAAGGTGCAAAATATCTTGCATAGTAATAGTAATAATATATCAGTACCCACAGGATTCCACAATATACAAATAATATATAAAGAAGACTTACGCCAATTACCATTGTATTTCGCTTACGCAACATCTTCCTTCCATTGATAAACACAGAAAGGAATGCTGCCGGAAGCATAACAAATCCGGTCATAAACAGATATCCAAGAATACTGAGTTTCATTGGCCACATTCCCATATGTGCTGCCTTAAATCCCTTGTAAATAAAGAAAAAAATCAAAAGTGCTGTTATTACACTGACGCCGATTCCAAAGAATTGATTGATCTTTATACTCTTCTTAAACTTAGCCAGCCCCCGGAAAATGCGATGTCTAATTTCCCTCAGAAGAAGAACAATCGCTGCTAAAGACAGAACAATCGCAATTCCCCAGATTACACCTTGGATATTCTCTGCATTTAGAATATTCTTAGTTCTTCCAAACAGCATATCCAGATTCTTAAGTGTGTAATGACGTGCTGTCTTCATCATCATATTCATTCCTGCGGCATAACCAACCAGTGAAAGGATCATTGCATAAAGCATTTTTCGATTCTTACTCTGCAGATATCCCAACAGATAGAGCAATACAACCAATGGCATAAAGATACTGATGGTAACATGGTAAAATGCTGCAGCCACCATGGGTACAGCAGACCAGAGCACAATTTTTTTCTTCGGATTTTCTGTAAGAAGTTCAATAAAAATACAGATTAAACTCGTAAAAAACATTTCTGTCAAAGTATTCTTAGAACACCATAAGACAATTGGACAGATTCCCATAAACACAGCCGCAATTAAGGATGTGGTTCTTTTTAACCTCAAGTTGTCACAAATCAGCCAGGTATTTGCAATTGCCAACAGATAGAAAATGGTCAAAATCCCTGTCATATTACTCAGGCCAAACATTTTCCCCCATAAGGCCAGCATTGCAGGAAACGTTCCGATTCCATGCAAAACGCCCTCACAGTCACCGGCACCTGCTACCTGATCCTTGGAAAGAAGATAATACCCTTCCATATCTTTTAGCTGTGTCACATAATGCTCGCGCTCTGCACCAGATTCAATCTGGTCGTACTCAGAAAAATCTACCACATTTTGATTGTATCCACCCATATAAAGCATTGCCCGAATCTGATACAGTCCCTGATCCTGTCCAGTACCATATACGCCAGCTTTCTCTCCTGATAAAAATGCACAAACAATCAACAATATTGCAATTGGCAGGTATTTTTTCCATGCAGGTAGTATTTTGGGAAGTGAAAAGTCGCTAAGGAACAGTTTTGCCAACGTTAGCACAATTTCAATGACAAGTACAAGTGCAGTAGCCCATAACAGGCTGAATCGGTCTATCCAAATCAGAATTCCGCTCATTATTACAAACAGGCTAAAATAAATACCTGTTCCAACAATCACCAGTCTTCCGGCTTCAATTTTACGGTAATAGCATGCAAGCATTGTCATTGCGCCAAGCATACCCAATATCCATACGAATATTAACATTTCTGCACCAATTCCTCATATAAGTGAATCATTCCACCAAACATTTCATCATAAGTAAATGTTTTTGCGGGAATGATGTCAAAAGCATCTTCACGATTTTCGACAACCGCCTTTAATTTATCTGCCAGATCTGCTTCATCACGGTTTCTAAAAGATTTACACTCACCAAATGTCACTTCCGGAAGAGAACCTCCATCGCTGTAAATCAGCCTGCTTCCAATCTGGCAGGCTTCCAGTGCACTAAATCCAAATCCTTCTGTGAGGGATGGAACAACAACGCAATCTGCCTGTTGAATACAGGCTCCCAGTTGTTCTCTTGTCACCGAATCCCGGATAATTACACGATTCGTCAGTCCTTTTTTCTCTATCAGTCGAATGAACGCCGCCCGTAAATCCTCCGGTTCCTTGCCAAGCAAAAAGCAGAAAGATGTATTCTCAAGCAGTCTTGAATCGCACTCTTTCACCAGTTTATCGATTGCACGCTCATAGACCAGGATTCCTTTGGTCTTCCCGGGTCTGCCATAATACAGAAATACCTTTTGTTCCATAGAGAGGCCGAAATATTGACGCATGGAAAAATCTTTCGCAACATGTGCCTGATCCATTTCATTCGCCAGATAAATTCTTCTCACATTTCTACGGTGGCAATAACGCTCCACATCTGCCTTCGTCGCATCTGAAATAGCATGGTAACAGTTAAAACGTTGACGAATCGTATATTGCTCTACAAGATAAAATGCCGTCGCTCTAATAAAATTATCCGCCCAAAACCATTTGTTTCCCCTTGCTTCATAGACCGTAAGGAGTGCCGGTTTGTGATACTTTCTAGCAAGTCTGCTGACCGGCGGAGACGTCGTAAAGATTGATGTATGCACAATATCACACCATGCAATTACTTCTTCGAGATCTTTTTTTCTTGGGACTGGATGTCCAAACATGGATTTCCAGGGACAATAACAAATATTGATACCGTCCACAACTTTTGGTCCAAGATATTCATTTCCAATGTTTCTAGCCACCACCCGTACCTCATGTCCGGCTTGAATCAGTCCTTTGGCAAGATCATAAAACATCTTTTCAGCACCACCGACATAAGGATAAAAATGGGGCAAAATAATTGCTATTTTCACGTTTCCTCCAAAATAGTTCTTGTAATCTTACCGTTTTCAACGCGGTAAATCATATCACAGCTTTCAATTGTCTTAAGACGATGTGCAATAATTACCATTGTTTTTCTTCCCTTAAGAGCATTGATTGCCTCCATGATTGCTGCTTCTGTTTCATTATCCAACGCACTGGTTGCTTCATCAAAAACCAGCAGCTCCGGATCATGATATAATGCCCTTGCAATTCCGATTCTCTGTCTTTGTCCTCCGGAAATACGAACGCCACGATCTCCTATCACGGTATCCAGCCCCTCCGGCAGTTTTCTTACATACTCTTCCATCTGAGCTTCCCGTAAAACTTCCCAGATTCTTTGCTCATCCATATCCTTTGTATCCACACCAAATGCGACGTTATCACGTATAGTGCTGTCCAGCATATAGATATTCTGAGCAATATATCCAATATTATGAAGCCAGGAAATATCGTCTTCCAAAATTGCTTTTCCATCACAACAGATACTACCCTCTTTGGGCTGTAACAGTCCCAGTAACACATCGATAATTGTCGTCTTGCCGGCACCTGAACTTCCAATAACCCCCACCGATTGTCCAACCGGTATATTCATACTGGCCCGATCAAAGATTTTTCGATCTGTATTGGGATATGCATAGGTAATCTCTTTTAGCTCGATCGAATGTTTTAATTCCATTACCTCTGCTGATGTTTTCTCTTCCACATCTTTTAGCTCTGCAATATTTAAATTATCGCATACAAAGTTAAGAGAAGGCTCATAATATGCAATTGTTGATAAATGAGTTGAGATACGGTTTACACTTGGCATCAGACGCACAGCAGCAAGCGCAAATGCTGTTAACTGTGGCAAAAGTCTGCTCATATCTTCTCCTTTGACAATGCACAGAAACATATATCCAAGTAATCCGACAATACAGACAGTCTCAATTACAAGTCTGGGTGCGTTATTAAAAACCGTATATTTCCTTATAATTCCGGCAAGTCTGGTGTAAGCATCTGCAAATTTCCCAAGGAAGTACTTTTCCTTGGCTGCAACCTTAACATCCTTAATTCCAAAGATTCCCTGCTGCATCCATTTCATTGTCAAGACCTGTTGCTTTAGTCTTCCTTGTCCAAGATTGCCCAGCTTGGGTTTTAGAACAAAAACAATAAACAGCACCATCAGCAACAGTAATACAGAGATGCTCAGACTCATCTTAAAGTCCACCACAAACAGGAGAGTACATAAACACATAGAGACTGCAATCTCCGTAAGAAGCTTCATCACTTCCTGTAAAAGTTCAAACACATGCGGTATATCCTTATTAATTGTCTGAAACATTGCATTAACATCTGCATTGAGATAGAATTCGTAAGGGCGATTCAAGTATTCATTTAAAAGTCTGATGGATGTTGTCGCTTCCGTCTTCGTAACGAACCGCGCCTGAATATAGTATAAAAACAACAGATAAATATTTTTCAGCAAAAAAATACCCATAGTACATAAAAGCAGCAATTTAACAAAGAAAGTTTTATCCGTGATTGCCACTCCAAATATCGTAAATATCTTCTGAACTGTCTCATTCTCCAGAAGCTTCTCCGGAGTGACTACAGCCGAAATCAATGGTACGATGATAGATACACCAAGTGTTTCCAGCAAAGCACTGACAAAAATCATAAAGATAAGCAAAAGAACTTGTCTTTTCTGCTTCTGATTCAATAACTGTTTCAGTCGTTTATATACGTTCATGTGTGTCCTCCAGAATAGCACGCAATGCTTCCGTATTCTTCTTAATATATTTTTGCATGAAACATGCCGCGTTTTCCGATAATTCCATAGCCTTCTTCTCATCCGTCAGAACCGTAATGATGTTCTTTGCAAATTCTCTGTCATCATCCGATACAAGCGCAAACGTCTGATCTGTACGTAAGCCACGTACACCAACACTATGAGAGACTAAAGGCTTAGCCATACTGACTGCCTCAATTGTTTTGATATTTAACCCGGTTCCAACATGAACCGGATTAATTACAACTCTTGCATTGCGATATACTTCCTCCACCGAATCAACAATTCCAAGTTTCTCATAATCTTCGCTGTCCTCGATATGACGACAGATTGTTCCGGCGAGCTGAAAATGAAATGGTACTTTACTTTCCTTCAAAATCGGCAGAATGGATTGAATAAAATGCTTTACTCCTTCTCTGTTTACAACATAGTAGCTTCCCAGAAACAGAATATGATTGGTCTGTGCAACATACGGATTGGTAACCGGCATGTTTTCGCCAATGGTACATACTTTAGCATCCTTTGGTAAAATAGAACGAAAGAAATCCTCTTCCTCTTCCTGGATTGCCACCACCCAGTCGGCTCTCATAAGCCCTTTGGCTTCTTCCTTTTTCTTTAATGCAAATTCATAATTATAGTAACCTACAGCTTCATACATCTGTCGCTTAAAGCTAAAAGCATTGACTGTATCGATTACCTTTGTTACCCCTTCCGGCACGTAGCACAATGCCTTGGACGTATAAATATATTCTGCCCAGACGACATCATAATGCCTCTCCTGCATTAATTGTTCTATAAATCGTCCAATCTTCGGACTAATCAATTCATCAATGGTAAAATACTTAAACAGACCTGGAATATGAAGAAGCTCCAACACTTTTCTAACTTTTCGTTTTAGAAATACAGGTAAAGTTCTCTTTCTATTCTCAAATCTGATGAAATGCTCTTTTCCAACTAGTTCTTCCGTTAAAGTCGGGTCTTCCTCGGGGTAAGTTGCCAGGTACAAAAAATCCACCTCGCAATCATTATCCTTCATCATTTGTATTAAATTATAGACTCTCTTGCGATTTCCACGCTCTAATGGCATCACAATAGTATCCGAAATCATCAGTATTCTTTTTTTCATACAGTCCAGGCCTTTCTCGCGCGGTACCACTGTTCAAACATCAGTACATTCCATACCAACCGCGACGGCTCCTCCTTTTTTTCAAATCCCTTCATCAGTAACTGCATCTGCTTTTTATCCAAAATCCCATCTTCTGCTGCTTTACTGTGAAGCATGAGTTCCTTCGCCCATTGTGCCGTATCCCCTTCCCTTAGCCACCGATCCAATGGCACTGAAAAACCTTTCTTGGGCCGATCCATCAGTTCTTTGGGAACATATTGATATAACACTTCCTTTAAAATCCGTTTTGTTGTAGTGCCATCATACTTAAAGTCAATTGGAAGAGACCATGCAAATTCCATAACATCACGATCCAGCATAGGGATGCGGTTTTCCAAAGAAACAGCCATTCCCGCTCGATCCACCTTAACAAGGATATCATCCGGGTGATAATGAAGCATATCATCAAGCATCATTGCCTCACAGGGATCCTGTAATGGAGTGGCTCCATCTGTTTTGACTGCACCTTTCGCGATTCGATCCATAATGGAACTGGTATGTCCCAATGCTTCCTTCATGGATAATATATCATCGCTTAACAAGCACAGACCGGAGCGATAGATCTTATGGTTTCCGGCAAAAGCCCTGCTTCCTAATTTACCTGCCGAATGTCGAAGAGCACCTGGAAAGCGTTGTGATTTTTGGAATACACGCAATAATTTGTAGTAAGTACTATATCCGCAAAACAGTTCATCCCCTGCATCACCGCTAAGCGAAACAGTCACCTTGCTTTTGGCCAGTTTGCTGACCAGATAGGTTGGAATCTGAGAAGAATCCGCAAATGGTTCTCCGTACATTCCCGGAATGAGAGGTATCACATCCTTTAGCTCTTTCTCGGATACATATAATTGTGTATGATCCGTCCCAAGATGCTTAGCAATTCTTTTCGCATCTTCTGCTTCATTATATGCTCTGTCTTCAAACCCAATGGTAAATGTTTTAATCTTCTCTTCACTTATTTTGGACATCAGTGCAACAATGGTAGCACTGTCGATTCCTGCAGATAAATATGCTCCGAGTGCAACATCGGAGACCATCTGTCCTCTGATTGCTTCACAAAGTAAACGATCCAGTTCCTCTGCTGCTTCCCAAAAGCTTCCACCAAACGGTTTCTTCTCACCCTTTATAGCAGCCTCTTCCATAGACCAGTAGGTTGTAATTGTTTTCTTATGAAATGGTTCTGCTAATGTCAGCAGAGAACCGGGCATTAACTTATGAATGTTCTGATATATGGTTCGAGGTGCCGGCACATATCCATATCTAATATATTCTTTAATTGCCTCTGCATCAAGCTGCTCGCTAAATCCGGGGAATTGACGCATCGCTCCAAGCTCTGAAGCAAATACAAAATGGCCATTCACAAACCCATAAAACAATGGTTTTTCACCCACTCTGTCTCGAATAAGTGTCAGTGTTTTTTCTTCTCTATCATATAATGCAATTGCAAACATCCCTTTAATCATTGGCAGCGTACGACTTAATCCATAGGTTTCAATTAACTCCAACAACACTTCTGTGTCTGAAGTTCCCCGATACATAGCCCTATGGCCTCTTCGCTCCATTGTCTGCTTTAATTCCAAAGCATTATAGATTTCTCCGTTATAGGCAATCACAAAGCGGCCACTGGATGAAATCATTGGCTGTGCACCATTTTCAGAAAGATCAACAATTGCCAAACGTCGATGTCCGAACGTGACACCGCTTTTATCATCCATCCAAATGCCTTCTGCGTCCGGTCCTCTGTGAATCAGCTGCTGATTCATTGCTTTCATGATATGTTCTCTATTCTCTATTCCATTACCTACAAATCCAGCAATTCCACACATGTAATATCCTGACTTTCTATTCTTTCATGCAATATCCTTAGGATTCCATCATTCCGCCCATCTAAACACTCAATGGCATTATATATAATAAATCCATCAAACCACATTAGTAATTTAGTATACCATATTTTGCAGGGTTTTGTATATGAAATATAGTAGTTATACCACATGCAAACATTTTTCTTGTACCATATGATATTCAGAATAGAAAAGAACCGGTATCCCGGTTCTTCCTATCTGGCATTCTATTCAAACATTCTATAGTACTGGTATAGCTGATATTCAGATAATTCCTCACTCCAATAGCAACCTTTACTGAAAATCAAGCCATTATCCTGCATCAATAATCTCCCTGTCATCGCAGGATATGAGTCATAGAGCTGATAAAGGAAATGATCATAGGAATCCATAGGCAGACCTGCGGCATCCTTTAATGCCATGGCAAGATAATTCGTGCTCAATTCCGGATAAGAGACATCATTTAGATCATAATTCGCCCAGATATAATACGGAACTGTATATTTCATCTGTTGATCCTGTACCGTATAGGAATCCTCGGTGGTTTCAAACATCGTGTCATAAAAATTGTCCCTTAATCCCGGCTGATGGTCCCCAAAGAAAAGAATAACAACCGGCTCATCAACAGTTTCAAAATACTGAATCAACATTTCCAGTGCCTCATCAGTTCGATCAACCAAGGACAAATACTGATTTACATAGGAATCCTGCACCCGATTACTGCTGATTGTGTACTCAATATTGTCACCTGCATAGGTATAATCTCCATGATTCTGCATGGTTACATTAAAAATGAATACTCTCTCATCCTCCTCTTTGGCCTCAAACTCCTCGATTACACGAAGAAATGATTCTTTATCGCTAATATATTCACGGATATATTCCAGATCACCGCCAAAGTCATAGCCCCCCCGACCGGCAAAATCCTGTGCATCTCTGATTTCTCCGTCCGAAGTAAACTCCTGCGCTGTGATAAAGCGATCAAAGCCCAGTTGTCCATAGACTATATCTCTTCGCCAGCACTGTCCCCAAAACGGATGGATCGCTATGTTAGTATACCCCAATGTATGAAAATAACTGCATAAAGAATCTGTATTCTCACTAATCAGATTATTGTACGGTATGACAAATCCATTAAACAGAAACAATGAATTACCGGTCAGAACCTCAAATTCTGTATTACAGGTATATCCACCCCAGACCGAAACATCCATTTTACCACTTATGACATTATCCTGCTGGTTAAGCAAATGGCAATACTCAAGAGGATCTTCATTGGTCTGAAGATCTCCCAACATACTTAGATCGCTAAATGCCTCATCCATCACGATGATCACATTGGGAAGCGTCTGATTGTCCGATATCGTAAGTGTATCATCCGGATAAGCCAGCAAGCCTTCTATTGCAGCCTCTGTAGAATATCCTTCTGGCGGACTATGCATCATTGATAATGCATTAATATAGAAAGACAGAATCAGTCCATTCTGACGGTTTGTTATTTCGCTATCATAATGATCGATCGTAAAATCCGAGGGTTCCAGTCGCACAAGAAAGAAAACCAATGCAATCGACACAACCACAATCAGAAAGCCAGTCTTCAGCTTTCTTTTCTTAAAGAATTCCTTCTCATAATTCTTAATGCGTTTGGTCACGAACAGAATTAAGGCAATCAATACCATCATTGCTGCCGTTGTCCAGAACAAACGTATCGAAAAATTGAATTCATAATTATCTGTAACAGAAAAAACAGTCCTTAACGCATATACATCACCAGGCATCGCGTGTGTCTTCTTCAGACAATAAACAATCTCATCAAGAGAAAACAGAATCCAATTAATCAGCGTACAGCTAATTAAGGTTCTTCGTAATGAAAATGTCAGGATATAAACAATGCATTGTAAAATCAATAAAAAGACTGCGTTAATTAATAACAAGCCTATTTGATTCAATTTCGGATAAAAATTCCAGATCAAAAGAATTGATAAAACAGGAACGATCAGGAAGGACGATATAAAAATAGTAATAAATAAAATTCCTTTGTTTTTCATTGTTCTCAACAACCTTTACTAGTATTAAAAAACCACAAGGGTGAGTATATTACAAATTACGACAAAAAACAATCCTTTTTCTATCATATGCAAATAAGGCATACCTATGGTATAATCTTCTCATTGAATGATGAATTGTGTTGTCAGACGAGGTAAATTATGAATCAGGAATGTAAAGAATTGATTAAAAAAGATTTGTCCAGAATATACGAGGGACCATTATCCATAAAACAGCGCTTCTTTCTTCCGCCAGAGGTGAAATACTTAATTCTATGGCGAAAGGCTTCCTACTATCGTAGACGTACCGGTCTATTACGCCTGATTTATGGTCTGCAGCTGATGCATGTCTCTGCCAAAACGCAAATCAATATTCCTTCCGAGGTCAATATCGGACCAGGATTATATCTTGGTCATCTTGGCCGCATCATCATTCATCCTGATGCGGTTCTTGGTTTTAATGTCAATCTCTCTACCGGAATTACGATTGGTCAGATCAATCGTGGCAGCAAGAAAGGTACTCCTGTCATTGGCAATCAGGTCTGGATTGGAACCAATGCCGTTATTGTTGGCAACATCACAATTGGCGATGATGTTATGATTGCACCAGGTGCATATGTTACCACAGATGTTCCTGCTCATTCCATTGTCATTGGCAACCCAGCAGTCATTCGACATAGAGATAACGCAACAGAAGGCTATATCAATCGTCCTGTAGCTTTATAGAATACTCATTTTCTTTCATAAACTGTCAGTTTAATCAGGTCTTCATTGTCGACTATAGTGTAATCCGTTCCGCTGTAGGACGCATGATCAACATCTCCAAATACATATATTCTCTGAATAGAATCTGCACATGCTTCTACAGTCTGGTCAATAGAACCGGAACAGTCTGTCATAACCCCGGCAACATGGGTAATTCCTCTGCGTTCCAGATAATAATGATACCATCCCCAATTGGCCACCTCATCTACGCCGCCATAACTTGCCATAATAATCAGACTATCCTGTTGCAAATTTTCATTTTGTTCCAGAATATACTGTGCACTTGCAGAATAGATATCATACTGTTGCATGGTATCCTGATAGCATCTATGGGCTCCGGTCACTGCCCCAAGCAATAGTATGATCCCCATAATAATTCTAAAGAACCTCTTTTGTCTCACCCGTTCGATACCATATCCCAGGATTAATAGAACATAAGGGAGCAGTACCAGGAAGTAGCGGTTCTCATATAAGCCTCCTCCGGGACTGATATAACGGCTGTAAATAAACACTCCTCCAATAATAAGTCCAGTCATTGCCGTTAAAAGCATTTGCTGCGAAAAAAATCTTTTTTTCTTTACAGCATCATAAAGAATCCACAAGAATCCCACTCCAAACAAAATACTGTAAAAGTAATTACCGCCCAGCAAATACCCTATTGTCTCCGGCATCTGGAGCATTTTCGGCGGTTCGATCCAGAAGGAATCGATTGACACACTAGTCTCACTCATAGTCAGAACAAACCATGGGATAAATGCGATTGCTGAACCAATGAGTGCTATTACAACTCGAAGAGAACCTTTTTTACGAATTAATGCCAACAATGAGAAAAAACCAAGGCATGCCATGCATAAGCATCCAAAATAATGTGAGTACATCAATAAAGAACCGCAAATCCACAGAGAAATAAGATTTTTGAAATTCGGTTTCTCTTCGGCGCATAAAAAACGATCCAATACTAAGACGGATAATAGAAACATCAGTGAATATGCCCGAAGTTCCAACCCCATACGATTGATGACTGTTGTAGAAATAATCCCTGTCGTCAGCACAACATAAGCGGCTGTTCTTCCAATCCGCTGATTTGCAATCTTCACCAGTATGCCAATTGCAAATAGTACCATACAGATTCCCGGAAGCAAAAGCCATAATTCTTTTGCCGGAAACAGATTATAAAATGGCAGTAGAAGAATCGCATATAAGGGTAAATTGGAAGCCTCAATTGTAAGGTAATAATGCAGTATCCCACGAATGGTACGCCCTTCGCTGATAAAGCCGATAATTGCGACTTCATCAAACCACAGTTCCTTTTGGGCTGCGCCAAACAGGAAGTAAATCAAGGTCAAAAAAAGTGCACCTGAGACCACCAGTAAAAACACTTTATCCTGTTTTTTTCTATCTTCAACTTCTTTCATTGATTACTCCTTCAAAAACCTTTCGATAGTCAGCCCTGATTTGTTCTCTGGCATAAACTGTTTCCCGAAGTTCCTGATATCCGCATAGAAGTTCCTGGTGGTCCGTTTGCAGTAGTTCTTTCGTCAGATCGTCCCACCTGTGAAACCCTATTCCGGACATTCCCGCACCATCAAGCACATCCTGATAGCTTATCACAATCGTATTAACAAACAATGCCTCCTGCATCACGCCAGAGGTTTGGGTTGCATACTGTCCTGGCGAGTAAGGCAGCACTACATATGCAGCCTTTGACAATTTTGTCAGATATTCCTCCTGCGATAAATAGGAATCCTCGATCGTAATATTCTCTCCTGCATTCCTTTTCAATTCTACTAAGCGTTCATGGTCATAGAATCTGCCCGCAATTTGAAGTGAATAGCCGATGCGATTAAACGCCTGCACCATCTCTTCAAGTTCTTTGCCCTTTCCCATCGTTCCCAGACAGACTGCATAAGGCTCCTTACTCTTCTGTTGATATTGCTGATAGATTTCCGGTCGATAATAATAATCCGGTATAAATTCAGACATCGTATTAGCGAATAAAAATTTTCTTCCGGAGGATAGAATTATGTCAATTTTCTTCTGTGCCTTTTCAAATACCCATTGTTTCACCTTTGCTGTCACATTTCCATGATATCCATCCAGAAACATGGTGCACACGATTTTCTGTTTCGGTTTTCTGTGCAGGAAAAGATATAGCATCAAATAATACTCTACATTAAAAAACCACAAAACCTCAGCATCTGCGGAGTAAATGGCCTTCTTAATGTTTCCAAACATATGCATCTTGTCTGTAATTTTTGCCAGAAAGCTCTTCTTCCCTTTCATAATGATACGATAGGGAAGTTCACAAGTATCTTTTTGTAGCGATACCGGCAGCTGCTTTGATATCACCTCTGGGGCAAAAATGCGAACATTATAATCATCTTTGATAAAATTGTAGTATTCCTCTAATACCTTAGGTGCATGTCCCACGGCTCTTCCCTGGATATCACAACGCCCCTGGTATTCAACCATGCTGATTTTCTTCACAATTTACTCCATTCTACAAGCTATTTACAATCGCTTCATTTGCCTCACATATCTAAAATGAAGAATCCAATGAATCTCCCGGATACTAATCATTGACAGAGCTGCTGCTCCACGGTTTCGAATCTTCGCTCTTTTATCAACCAGCACAAGCTTTCGATACTGTCGAATATCCCGATAGATTTTCTGTCCGAGTTCTCCCCCGCGCTCTCTGACTTCACATTCTGATAATATCTGGAAGCATGCAGCAAAATGTCTGTTGATCGCAGCAAGTCGTAATACCGGAACTTTCTTTTCAATCTCATGCACCATTGTTTTACTGTGCTGATAGTAATCAATGTTACGAACAGACTGTGTGGAAAACATGGTATTTCCCGGCCGCTGATAGTAGTAATAATATGCACGGTTTCCATAGGCAACTTTCGTTGTTGCAAGAAACAAACGATAGATTGTTCCCATATCCTCTGCCTTTGTTCCTTCCGGGAACGCCACATGATCCCAAAGCTTTCGTTGCGATAACATTCCCCATGGAACACTCAGAAATGATTGCTGGTACAACAGACGTTTTGTTGCTTCAAGCCCCGTATAGCACCAGCTCTCCTCAACCGGCTGTTTTGTTTCCTCCAAAATTCGATTGTGATAGATTTTTGCATAACTGCAGACCGCAAGATCAGCACCGTACTTTTTTGTCAGATGATATAGATACTCCAAATAACCTTCAGCAATTGCATCATCACAATCAATAAATGCAACCCACTCTCCATAAGACTCCTTTATCCCACGATTTCTGGCCGCCGCCGCGCCCTGATTGGGAGTTGTAATCACATGAAATCTTGAATCCTTTTGCTCCCATGACCGGCAAACAGACAACGATTCATCCGTAGAGCCGTCATTTACCAACACACACTCAAAATCAGAAAAAGTCTGCCGACTGATACTCTCTATGCAATTATTCAGATAGGCCTGTGCATTATAAACCGGAACAATGACACTCACCAAAGCGTTCTTTTTCATGCCTTATCTCCCTGCATCACTTCATTGCTGCTCCATGTGAAGACAGATACTGTTCCATCTCCTCATAATCCTTGAATTCCTTTAGCCATCCATGTACACCAAATGGGATCTCTCCCTTATCAATGCTTTCTTTCAGATGATACTCTCTTGCAAACAAAAGACCGGTTGTCACATCTGCAAGTTGAAAATCACTTTTGTTCTCTCTCCCAAAAACGCCAAAAAAGATATCTTCATTTCGTTTCCAAAACCAGTAGCATTTTCTCCATGCATTTTCCTTAATCAGCGCTTCGCATTTCTTAATATTACGCAGGCAAAAGCCTCCATTGCCCATTGTAATTCCCTGCCCCTCTTTCTTACAACACTGAATCGTCCATCCCGGGAAGCCACTCTTCTTTCGAAGAACCCATTCCCAGATTCTTCGTTCAGGAATCCACGGCGCACCGATGTAATCATAACCTCTCTCCATGAATTGATCCAGGAGATTCTCATTTTGCCAGATTACTGCATCTGTCTGCGCTATCAGCATATAATCATATTCTTCAAAGCTCCGGTAAAAAGCTGGAGACAGCATCAGGTGATTGTATGACTTGACTCCTGTAAAATAACGTTTCTGGAAAAAACGATATTGAATTTGTGGGAAATGACTCTGATACCAGTTTGTGTTCATTTTCTGCGGTGCCAGGAAAAAAACATCTGCATTGCCAAGAACTCTTTGATATCTTAACACACACGCCTCTTCATTCGCATCCAGTGTTTCCTTATAAATTGGGATTAATGTGATACATCTCATTCCTGCTCTGCCTTCCATAATCGCTGTATAATCTCTACCGTTCTGTTCCATGAAAACCGTTCCTTTTCCTCGCTGACATGCTTCCTGAATTCTTCTTCTTTCTCCTCTTTGAAATAACGAATTACCCCCTCCGCAATTGCATCCGGATTCATCGGCTCCACGATATATCCTGTCAATCCGTCCGTAACCGCTTCCGGCAATCCACCGACTCTTGTTGCCAGCACCGGAAGTTCAAAGCCAAAAGCAACCTGTACGATTGCACTCTGCGTCGCTGTCTCATAAGGACAGACATTTAAATCTGCTGCGGCAAAATAGGGTTCCACCTCTGCATCGGGAACATAACCATCGCGGATAATAAAATGATCTTCTACGCCTGTATTTCTGATCTGTTCCATATATTCTTCTCTGGAAGATCCAAAATCACCGACAATACAGATTTTCATCTCAGGATACTGTGTGACAATCCGGTTCGCTGCTGCAATCAGATATCCTAAGCCCTTATATTTTCTCACCAGTCCAAAAAACAATATCACCTTATCATCCAAAGAAATGCCAAGCTTCCTTCGTGCTTCCTCTCTGGTCATGTGCTGCAGGCAGAATGCCTGATAAGTCGGAAGTACAGTTCTTTCATAAAGAAGCTTCGGTAACAGAAGCTTTAGATTCTCTTCATCCTCTTTAGAATGCAGAATACAGTAATTACCATTCTTCAAGGTGTTTTTTGTAAGTATTCGATCCATCGGAAATCTTTCATGCGGAAGAACATTATGACAGACAAAAAGTACCTTGGTCTTTTTTAAGCCATGAAGCATCCATTGATAGCAGGGTGCAAAATAAGGGTGCCACCACTGAACAATCAATAAATCCGGTTCTTTCTTTTTAATCTCCTGTTTCATCTTCATCCAGCTAAACGGATTCGCAGTATTGATCAGGAATCTGGCATCCTTTATTTCAAAAGTTTTATTGCCATAATCCTTTTGCTCCTTTTTAAACATAAACTTCGGATACTGTAAGCTATAGGAAACAGTATCTACCAGATATTGGCTGCCTAATGCCTTTGACAGTAAGCCCGTATAATGAGCAATTCCGCCTTTATATGGATAGACCGGTCCTATCACCATAATACTTTTTAACTCTTTCAATGAGAATTTCCACCCTTTCTTCTCTGGCTCAGCTCCATCCCATAAGACAGCCACTCACTTGCGATTTTCTGTGGAGAAGCAATCTGAGTGATCTTCCCACCTCTCACTGCCACTTCCTCTGCCTGCTCTGGATGCTGAAGATATTTCCTTATGGCATCCGCCATTTCTTTATCGTCTCCTACCTTCACCAGCAAACCATTGATTCCGTCTTCAATTAGAGTTCTGGGACCACCGCAGGGACAATCCGTTGCAACAACAGGAATCTGCATTGCCATGGCTTCCATCAGTGCATTCGGCATTCCTTCGTACTTAGACGACAGGACAAAAACCGCTGCATCCACCAGTCTTTTTTCTAATTCATTACTATTGCCCATCAAAAGAACTGCATTTTCCAAATGCTGTGATTTGATGTACTCTTTCACACGTTGTAATGTATTATCTTCACTGGCATCTCCATAAAGCTCCAGAACATAATCCGGAAAATCTTCTCTAAGTCTTTCAAATGCCTTAATTAACACCAGCTGGTCCTTTGCCTCATGAAAACGTCCGGCTGTGACAATTGCCTTTCTTCTTTGTTTCGCTTTAGGAACTGCAAGATATTTTTCGTTGAGCGGATTCAAAATTACACGTGATTTTGAACGGATTGATCTGGGGAAGAAATCTCTTGCCTCTGTTGTCTGAAATACAGCACCGGCTGCTCTTCTATATAGAATAGAACTGATCAGCTTCTGTATCTTTCCTGCATAATCAATTGATGGATCACTTCGAACAGAAATCACCACTGGCACTTTGGTTCCTGCTGCCGCCAGTACCGCTCTGTAATTGGCATTTCTGCAAAATGAATAAATCAAATCCGGCTGTTCCAAAATGATCTGTTCTTTCAATCTGTTCTTTCTGATTTTTCTCTGCCTTCCTGCCGAAGATTTCATCTCCTGTTCACTCAATCCCACATGAATTCTTCTGACTTTCTCTGTCAGAGCGTATTCATCCTCTGCCTTCCATTCGGTTGCAATAATGACATCTATGTCATTTTGAGCAAATTGTTCCGCAAGGTTTACCACTACACGCTCTGCTCCGCCTTTTCCAAGGCTATTGATATGAAACATGATTTTGGTTAACATGAAGACATCCTTTCTTTCCTTCGCATTCACAGTTTCTACAAGGCGGCATACCACTGCGCCAGTGTTCTAACATCATAACCTGCATCAGCAATCTCTTTACCTGTGTCTTTTCTTTGATATGGTGATGACAGTTCAATGGCCCGATCCGCCCAGGCTTCTTCTCCCTGCGACAAAGACATTTGCGTTACCAGATTTGTTACTATCACTTCCTTTGTTATCGCATCAGAAATCAGACATTTCAAACCGGCTGCCTGCGCTTCTATTACCGATAAAGGCAGTCCTTCATAAATGGAGGGGAACAGAAATACATCTGTCATCTGCAACAAATCAGGAACATCCGAGCGAATTCCCGTAAGAAATACGCTATCCTGCAGCTTAAGTTTACGAATCTCTTCCTCCATCTGTTCGCGCAGCCCGCCTTCTCCGATCAAAAGCAGTACTGCGTTCTCCTGCTTCTTCACTATCTGTGCAAAAAATCGGATTAAAAATTCATGGTTCTTCGCCGGCATATAGATTCCGACATGACTATAGACGATTTTGTCATCCAGCTTCCATTCTTTTCTTGTTTTCTCCCGAACCTCTGCATGATAAAGGTTATCAGAAATATCAATTGCGTTTTTTACCACCGTAAACGAACGTTTTCCATACATCCACTTGCCGGCATTCTCTGAACAGGCGAACCGATCAGTTACCACTCCACTCATCCAGGTTCGAAAGAACCGATGCAGGAGCACATGCGAACTACTCGAGGAATGCGACTGGTAGATTCTTCGCTTAGCACCTCCCAGTTTGGCAGCCAGAAGATCTACAACCGGAAATGCATTATCCGAATGTCTGATTACTGTTTCATAATGGTTCTCTCTGACAATCCTCTTAATCGCAAAGAAATTACCGATTGGGTGTCTTGATTTACGTGGTGCCAAATAGACTTTTCCACCAAGCTTTTTTATTTCCTCTGTATAATCTCCTTCACGAATGCTATGCACAATCACATCAAAAACAACCTGTTCATGATTCAGATTGCGATTGATATTCATAATAAAATTCTCCAGGCCACCAGGGTACATACCACCCACGATGTGTAACATTCGCTTCATATTAATCTCCAATACTTTTTACTATCCTAACCACTCTCACGGCATAAGGGACTGATATAATTGCTCCAGCCTCTTCACCTGCATGGTTACATCAAAATCTTCTTTTCTAAGAATCAGCTCAGGTGCAATCAAATCCCCTGTGGCTTTCTTCCGTGCTGTTTTTAAGGCCAGTGCAATTCCTTTCTCAGCCCATACTTTGGCAGAAGAGTCCAGGCTTTCATACTCTACCAGTTCAGTAACTCCCACATCTTTGGTAACACGATCCGATACCAGACACGGAAGTCCCGCCGCCTGTGCTTCAACAATAGTTCCGGGAAGTCCCTCATATCTCGATGGAAACACCAGAAGATCCATCGCATGATAATAATCCGATGGCTTGGTCTGTCTTCCGGCAAATATTACCTGCTGCTCAATTCCCAGTTCCTTTGTCAGCTCTTTCATTTCATTCATTCTGCTTCCTTCTCCAACCAGAAGCAGTACAGCGTTTTCTTTTTGCTGCAGTATCTGTGCAAATACACCAATCAGGAATTCATGATTCTTGGCATAATGAAATCTTCCCACATGTCCAACAACAAAGCGATTCTCCAATCCATATTTTCTCCGGATTTCTTCACCGGCACTACAATTTAATGCAGTGCTTTTAAACTGGTCTACATTTATGGCATTGTGTATGATCGTGACCTGTTTTTGTTCAAACGTCTTTCTTCCGTAGACCGCAATCGCAGCCTCTGTTGAACAGGCCCACATCTGATCACACTTTTTCCCCAGATGTCTTCTTAACAATCTTGTTAAAAATCCTTTCATTCCGGGATCTACGCCAGCGCTTCTTGCATGTGCAATTGTTACCTTAACACCGGATTTCTTGGCAATCGGAAGATAGATTGCCGCACTGCTGGTAATATGCCCCTGTACGATATCGATATCCGTTTGCTCTGCAAAGAACTTTTTCATAGCCCTCACATAAGCAAAATAGTTAAAAAAGCAAAATCTTGGGACTCTGTAGACAGCACACCCCAATTCTTCTGCTTCTTTCTCATAGTAGTCCGGGCCTTTGTCATGCACCAAAAAAGCATACCGCACCTTGCTCTGATTCAGATTTCTTGTAATATCCATAACACGGCTCTCTGCTCCGCCAACTTCAAGGCCTCCAAGAACCTGTAAAACCGTAATGACTCGATTCACATTTGCCGCCTTTCCGCACTAACTAAGTAATCTGTGTTTCAAAACTGCCATCCAGTATTCCATCCATCTGCCCCAAACACTTCGCTTTACTGCCGGCATCTGATAGAGCATGTTGTAGTCAACAAATTGATCCTTGTGTTCCTGAAACAATTGTTCATACCCAATCATGTCTTCTTCCCGCATTGTCGCCGTGTGTACGACAAAGGTTGTAATTCCACTCTCTGCTTTCAATTCAGCACTTCTGCGCTTGGCAATTGGCAGAAAAACAATTCCCCTAAAGCTATAGGGACGACTCCCAAATCCGTCTGTAATATGCGTAAAACCACATTGTCCTAACGCTTTTAATGTATTGTAATCATAAGAATGTGCCGGTGCCATAAAAATATCGGTAGATATTCCAAGGTCAGATAATGCCTCTTTTCCGGCCTTGAGCTTCTGCAGCTGCTCCTCATATTCCAATCCTGCAAATTCCGAAAAATGATTGAGCGGAAACATACCTCCCTTTTTCGTGACATAGCGATGATCATACCCATGCATGGCAATGAACCAGCCATTCTTCTGCCTGTCCTTTAGCCAATCAGCATAATCTTCCTTTTTCGTATTCCGACAAAGTGTTTCGTCCTGATTCTTCGGAATCACTCCAATTAATGGCTTGATGTGATATCGGTTCAGGATTTCTTCAAATCTGCCGAATTTCTCCCAATCCATATCATCAGTTACATCATCAATTCGAATTGCAATTTTTCTCATTTCAGATTTTCCTTATACCACTCGATTGCCAGTGCGATTCCGCTGGCAAAATCATAATCCGGATCATATCCTAACAATTTCTTTGCTTTACTGATATCTGCGTTGGAATGCTTGATATCACCTGCTCGATCCGGTCCAAATACCGGTTCCACATTAATCTCTAACGCTTTGCACAAGTCATAATAAATATCAATCAGATACTCTCTTCCGCCATAAGCAACATTAAATGCTTCTCCCGCTGCCTCTGATGGTGCCAGACAGGCTTTCAGATTGGCTTCAATTACATTATCAATATAAGTAAAGTCTCTGGACTGTTTGCCGTCACCATTGATGATGGGAACTTCTCCGTGGAGGAGCTGTCTGATAAATTTGGGGATAACTGCCGCATAAGCACCATCCGGATCCTGTCTTCTTCCAAAGACATTAAAGTAACGAAGTCCATAGGTGTCCAGACCGTATAAACGTTTGTATAATTTACCATATTCTTCATCCGCACGTTTCGTCAAGGCATAGGGGGATAACAGATTGCCCTCCTGTCCCTCCACCTTCGGAAGCACCGGATGGTCTCCATAGACGGAAGAACTGGATGCGTAAACAAATTTCTTAACACCTTGTGTTCTTGCAGCTTCCATCATATTCAGGGTTCCTCTGATATTATTTTCCTCATAGAATAAAGGCATCTCTATACTTCTAGGCACGCTTCCCCATGCGGCCTCATTCATGACATAATCTACTCCTTTGCAGGCTCTCATACAGGTATCGAGATCTTTGATATCTCCTTTGATAAATGTATATCCCACTCTATCCATTAAGAAGTCAACATTTTCCTGTTTACCAGTCGATAAATCATCCAGACAACGAACCTGATATCCAAGATTTAGTATTGCTTCACATAGATTGGATCCGATAAATCCGGCTCCACCGGTAACCAGAAAGACACTGTTTTTTTCAAATTGTAAATTTAGATATCCCATAGCTAACCACTTTCCTACGTTGTTATTATATTTTAATTACAGGGCCACACAACGTAATGGTTCTGCAGAATGACTTCTTTTAATTACAGGCGCCAGTATAAATAATCTTCTTTCGCCTCATACTCCTTACGATTCAGTATACCTTTCAGATCAATCAAAACCTTTCTTTTTTCTGACACAGCATAGAAAGAACTGATTTCATCTTCCGTAAGATGCAAAAACTGTTCATGGCTTACCGCAATAATCACACCGTCAAGTTCCTTCAATGCACTCTTATCTTCAAAGGTAATTCCATAAAGTCTCTTGGCTTCTGCAGCATCTGCTGCAGGATCTACAACAATTGGAGTAATTCCATATTCCTGTAATTCATGATAAATATCGATTACCTTCGTATTTCTGGTGTCCGGACAGTTCTCCTTAAAGGTAAATCCCAAGATACCAATTCTTGCATTCTTAACATTACGATCCGCTTTAATCAGATTCTTCACCAGACTTTCTGCCACATATCGTCCCATATCATCATTGATTCTTCTGCCCGAAAGTATAATCTGTGAATGATATCCTAACTCTTCTGCCTTATAGGTTAGATAATAAGGATCAACGCCAATACAATGACCACCTACAAGACCTGGATAGAATTTCAAAAAGTTCCATTTTGTTCCGGCTGCATTCAGTACTGACTGTGTATCAATCCCCATACGGTTGAAAATGATAGAAAGTTCATTCATAAATGCGATATTAATATCTCTCTGACTATTCTCAATAACCTTGGCAGCTTCTGCCACTTTAATTGATTCTGCACGATAAACTCCTACTTCCACAACCAGTTCATACACTTTTGCAATCGTATCCAGAGTTTCTTCATTCATACCTGATACAATCTTCGTAATTGTCTCTAAGCGATGCACTTTATCTCCCGGATTAATTCGTTCCGGTGAATAACCGATAAAGAAATCAGTTCCACATTGAAGACCGGATTCTTTTTCCAGAATTGGCACACAGATTTCTTCTGTTACACCGGGATAAACCGTTGATTCAAATACAACTACAGAGCCTTTGGTCAGATTTCTTCCAAGGATTGTACTCGCACCTTCTACCGGAGTAAGGTCTGGCGTATGATCATCATTCACAGGCGTTGGGACTGCTACGATATGAAATTTTGCTTCCCTGAGTTTTGTTTCATCAGATGAAAATTCCACTTTGGTATTCCTGATAATCTCATTACCAACTTCCTTGGTTAGATCCACTCCGGACTGATACAACTTGATTTTCTCCTGATTTAGGTCAAATCCGACCACCTTCACTTTTCTAGCAAATGCAACGGCAATCGGCATTCCGACATACCCTAGTCCCACCAAAGAAATCTTTTCTTCTCCTGCTACAATTTTTTCATAAAGATTCATTTTTTTGCCTCCATCTATGTTCTAATTTCAAAATAATCTATTGATACAGGTTGTCCAATCCATTATCGGACAAATACAATACCATCGTACCATCAATGATTCGTACAGAGTCTTCATCCGGCCAATGTTTCATTCCGGCAAATTCTTCTGTTTGAACCAATTCCCGCATTCTCGCCTCTGGAGCCACCCCATAGGCAGTTGATAACTTCCAGTTCATAACACAGACATACTCCTGTGGCGAGGAAAGAAAAATATTGGAAACCACTCCAGACATCATCGGAGCACAATCTACATATTCAGGTATCTGATAACAGGAACCAATAATTGCCACTTCCATCGTTTCTTCATAGCCTGCCTGCATTTCCATTCTTGTCTCTAATCGGTTCAACAGATTCTCCAGCTTGGTATTGGCATTTTCCATATTGTAGTATGCCTTATTGGCAATCACCGAATAATTAAAGGAAATCAAAAGCAGCAAAACTGCTGTCATGATCCACAGAAAACACCGTTTCCAATACAGGGAAGTGCTCCACTCGAAGAATTCACCCTCTCCAAAATCCAGACTTCCCCACAGAATGATCGGCAATAGTACGATCAGACACAGACTATACTCCATGGAAGTCGATGTATAAGACACCGAATCCGAAATGAACTCAAAAACATGTGCAGCAAAAGGCAGGCACAGCAATAAGCCTAGGAGCAGGATTAATCTCTCCGGCTTATGATATAAATGATTCTTACGAACAATCAGTATCAGTGCAACTGCTACCATGAGAAACAATAATACATTCATTACATTATACGCATTCACCTGCCAACGTACAATAAAAAATCTGGCAAAATCGACATAACAATCAATTGCTGCCTGCATGATTCCTGCCAATCCACTGCCTCCGGCCTCATTCATTCCCATATAGGAAGTCGTTCCGTAACCGCCAACCTTCCATACAATCTTGGTGACAACCAGATACATTCCGGCTCCCAAACCACCCATGGCAAAAAAACGAAGCATTGTAAGGCCAATTTTTTTCATTGTTTTTGCCGGATTCATAAGCAAAAGAACCAGCCAGATCCATAACAGCATCATAGTTACAGATAGAAAGGCCTGATAGAATCCCATGGAAAGAAACAGGGCAACAGCACCACAAATGATACCTTTGATACCGGATAATCTGATACACAAAAAGGCGGCAAGGACACTGAATACCAGCCCAATCATATAGCCATCTGCGGTATACATATAAGCAAATATACTTGTCACAATCGGATTGGCAACCAAAATCCACGCAAGCAGTACCAGACTGATTGTTCCTTTAATATCAAACAGTTCTGCAATCAATATAGCGGCAATACCAATTAATAGAATGCAGATGACTCCAATAAGCCAGGGAAGCTCTCTGGTGCCTCTGATTTTTTCTATCAATGGCAGTAAAAATCTTCCCAGTGAAGTTACCCAGCTTGGGGATATCGTGTTTAAATAGTTGGCGGTATCTGTACAGATCATCACATTGGTCATTCGAAACGCATGCGTCAAAATACCAATGATCACTGTATAGAGAAAAACCTTTTTAGTTCTTGTCATTTTCCAATACCCTTCTGATTTCTTTACAATAAATTTCTACAACCAGTTGTCGGTCGAATTCCTGTTCCATCTTTCTTCTTCCATTTTGTCCCATCTGTGCCTTCTGTTTCGTTGACAACTGGTAGAATTGAATCATTTTCGCTAATAATGCCTCGCCATCACCTGCCGGGATGAGATATCCATTCGTTCCATTCTCTACCGTCTCCCTGCATCCCGGGATATCAGATACTATCATTGGTCGTCCGGTTGCCGCAGCCTCCAGACATACATTGGACATTCCCTCATGATAAGATGGATTTACAAGACATCCTGCCTTAGCCATAAAGGAAGCACTGTCATCCTGCCACCCATAATAAGTAATCACACCTTGTTTCTCAAGCTCTTTGATCTGTGTCTCATAAGTTTCTTCACAGAAGCCGACAACAGCAAATTCTACTTCTTTGTACTTCTCCTTCATCCTGCGCGCAGCAGCAAAGAATTCATCCGCACCCTTCTCTTTCATGATTCTTGCCATGTACAAAAATCGAAAGGCATTGTCTTCTGTATATGGTTTCATCGGAAATTTATCCAGATTAATTCCGGACCCGGGTACTATTTTACTATTTCCTTTTCCTATTCTGCATCTCTTAAATACTTTTTGGCTTTCTTCATTCTGAAAGAAGATCAATTCTGCATGCTTTACTCCCCTGCGGAATAAAAAAACCGTTAATTTCTTTAGCATGCCTTCCTTTTGAAAGGCTGTTCCCAGTCCGGTTACATTGGAAAAATAAGGTATTTTTAATTTTTTACAGGCCATCCCTCCATATATATTCGGTTTGATGGTATAAGTAAGCACAAGATCCGGATTAAGTTTTTTCAATAATTGTACATATAAACTAATCAGTTTCCACTCCGAAAAAGGATTTTTTCCGCGTCTTCTTAAAGGGGTCTTTAGCAATTCGCAGCCCTGCTCCATAAATGCAGCAAAGTGAACATAATCGCTCTCCTCCATTGGCGTTAATAGGGTAACCCGATAGTCCTTCAGCAAGGTCAGTATCAGCTCATAGCGAAAATTGTAAAGACTTCCAAAACTGTTGGAAATCAAAACTATATGTTTCTTCTGTTCCGTCAAATGTTTCTACACCCTTTCGTATCGGAGAAATATCTCTTCATAATCAGCACAGATCTTTGGCCAGCTGTATGCATCCCGGATGCGTTCTTTTGCAAGGCGTCCAAGCTCTTCCATTTTTGCATTCGATAACTTTTCCGTGTTCTCAATCAACCGGCTCAAGCTGCCCTCTTCTTTGTTCCAATATCTTGCTGCCTTACCGGCAACTTCCTGATTAAATCCAATATTTAGAAGTAAATTAACCTTCGTTGTTGCCAATGCCTCAAGTAACGAAGGGTTAGTCCCTCCCACTTCATGCCCATGCAGATAGGCAAATGCATGCTCGCGAATGCTTCTAAGCAATTCTTCTTCATAAACCGTTCCCACAAACTTTATTCTGTGATCCTGTTCAAATCCAGTCTTTCGTTGCAAGTCATCGTAGAATTTGTTCTTCTCAACATTACTTATAATAACAAGGTCTTTGTCTGTTTTTGCTTTCATAAATTCCAGAATCATGGTTTCGTAATTATTATCCGGAACAAATCGGCCAACAATCAGATAATACCCATAAGAACCAATCTTTTTATCTTTCATCCAGCGATTCCAGGTTTCATCCGTACCTGCCAGCGGATGCACATCTGCACCATAAGCTAAAAATGTCGTCTTCTTGACTTTGCCGGCATATGTCTTTTTAATATAGGATTCAATATTTACAGAATCACAAATCGCAAGATCTGAATTTACAACAAGACATTTCTCACAATATCGCAGGAATCTTTTTTCAATTCCACTCCACTTTGCTCTTTTCCATTCCAATCCATCCGGATTTACCATAATGGTTATTCGAAGCTTGTGCAATCTTGCTGCATGCCATTTTAATAAAGGACCAATCCTGCATCCTAATATATACACAATTGTGTCTTGACCCGGGTGTTTCATTTTCCATCGGTAGACCTGCGACAATACCCGGGATACATGAAGTATTCTTCCTGCCGGACCGGGCAATGGTACTCTGACGTTGAAGCAGTCCGCTCCCTGATACTGAAAATGTTTTTCGTCATTATTCATACAGGAAACGTGATACTGAATCTCCTGCGATTTTTTTCCTCTGACCAGGCGCTCAACAAAGGTCTCAAATCCGCCATATCTGGCCGGAATTCCCTTGCTTGCAACCAAAAACACATCCATCATATTACGAGTCCTCTCCATTCTCTGCTTTCATCTGTTCCTCACCGGGAAGATTGTTATTCGCAAATCCTTCCGTACTGGACTTCATAAATATTACTTTAATCGTCATTACTACAATCCTGAAATCCAAAACCAGAGAATAGTTCTCAATATACATTAAATCCAGCTTAATCTTATCATAAGCAGTTGTATTATATTTGCCATATACCTGCGCGTATCCGGTCAATCCACCCTTCACTTTGGTTCGATATTGGAATTCCGGTATTTTCTCCGTATATTTAATAACATGCTCCACTCGCTCCGGCCTTGGCCCCACCAGGCTCATGTCTCCCTTTAATACATTATATAGCTGTGGCAGTTCATCAATCCTGGTCTTTCTGATGATTCTGCCGACCTTGGTGATTCTGTCGTCATCGGCAACCGCCGGTCTGGCTTTTCCATCTGCTTCCGCATCCACAATCATACTACGGAATTTGTAGATCATAAACGGGCGGTCATGAAGTGTAATTCTCTCCTGAATGAAAAATACAGGACCATGATCTTCAATTATAATACAGATTGCCGTTATCAGCATAATCGGGGCGGTGATAATCAACATCAGAAAGGACACTACGATATCGATTAATCGTTTCACAACTTTTTGTTCAAAAGTTAATCCAATATTATTAGACATTAACAGCGGAGTATCAAAGAGATGATGTTCTTTGGCACTGCGAATCAGGATATCTGAGATTTTCGGTGTCTGATATACACGGATTCCTTCGCCGTAACAGAATTTGATTAAGTCATTGCGAAGTGCTGAAGAAACATCATAGATAATTACGGAATCATGCTTACGTATTTTGTCACAGATTGCCTCGACGCCTTCTGATACGTTAATCGTATCACCAATTACATATTTATCCTTCCTGGTATTTACCTTATCCATAAATAAGCGAACAGAATCATTTTCATACACGAGCAGAATATCCCATGCCGGAAACAACCACACATACAGATGATCAAAGCATTGCACCAGAATGATAGCTGCTACCACCTGCGCTACCTGCAGTATGAAAAATGCCAGAAAAATTTCATCCAGGGTATAGATGGAACTGATTGTCAGAATTGTCTGCACAGCCATCAGAAAATTGACGCAGAACATCGCCAGCACCTGCGAAAGAATCGCATTCAGTGCTGTATAAAATCCGATTTCAAAGCCTCCAAAAATCTGGATAAAGACAAGTGTAGCAATGACATATACCACAATCTCCATCAGATTACCGGACCCGGTAAAAGGTTTCTCATTCAAAGTATTCAAATAACTATACCATAGCCATCCGAATAAACCGCACATTGCATCCAGCGTCAGCACGATTTCACTAAAGAGAAATATCCTTTTATACTGTTCAAAACTTTTATCTTTCATTTTTCTTCTCCATCAGAAGCATGCCATATGTGAAGAAAAGCATCATGCAAATCACATATGCCGGATGCCCCATCCACTCCGTAATCTGTCCTATTAAATTAATTCCTGTGATAAGAACTGCGAATATCATAAAATTCGCCTGTCTTGTCCGCAGATAACATACAATGGCAAAGACATAAGCCCCAACAATCATCAATGCATAAACAATTCCGCATAATAATCCATATTGATACAGCACATGAAAATAAGTACTATGTGCATGATAACAGAAATAACCGCTGTCCATCAGAATATGTCCAGGATAATGGCCCGTCCAATTGGTTCTGGCAAGATAAGTCTTCCATATCTCAGTTCTTCCATTGGTTACATCACGGTTTGTATCTACCTCTACGCTCCCCTGTCCGTTTTCATTGCTATCGGCGAATTCCACATAAATTCCCCATTTGCCCAAAGCCAGGGTAAGAAAACTCTCCATTGTTGTGTACTTGGGCGAATCTACAGGATCATCTTTCATTATTCTGGTATCCGGATTATATTCGCCGGAAAAATACGATGGTTCATTGATATAAGCCGGAACATATCGAATCACCTGATATGTCACTTGGAATAATGCTGCTGCTACCAGAACAAGTATCCCATAGCGCAGCAACACGAAGAGTTTTCTCTTCTCTTTCACGAGTTGGAGAATCAACAATGTCAGAAAAGCAAAGCCAAGACCCAGTATTGTCGTTCGCGTATAGTTAAATAAAACCAGTCCGCAGGTAAATCCCATTAAGAGATAGTAAAAAATCAGCACAGTAACTTTGATTCCTTTGGCACAATCTGTTTTAGCCCACCATAGATTCAGCTTTGTAAAGAGTACCGCAACCATACAGGCCAGATACATTCCTGCCATATTGGCATTCACAAAATAAGTCGTATAGCGCTCGCAATCATAAGGCCTATGCATCATGGATTTATAAATGACATAGAATAATGATAACACTGCAGCATTTAACATTGCCTTCCACAACAGCTCACGCCGTGTAGGGTTACTGTTAACGTAGAAATAGGCACTATAGGAAATGATGAAAACAGAGGCGTAGAAGTAATCTCTTTTGAATAATGTTAAAAATACGATAAATAAGAGCCAGACAACTGCCAGCAGCGGTTGGAATGTTTTCCATTTCTTCCAGCCCTTATTCTTAATCAAATCACGAATAATCGCAATCAGGACAAGTCCCCAGATCAGAATCACCATTTTCCCCTGGCGAATAATATCTACAAACTGATACTCACAAATATCTTCAATCCAATGCTTCTCATATGCGAAATGAGTAAACACATAACAAAGCGGAATATAGAGCAGCGACCATATGGTAAACCACTGTTTCACATCCATCATCACCAGCACTAAAATTCCAAATCCGATACAGAACAGACGTAAAGAATAAGCCTGTTCATAGCTATTTCCGGCATTCATAAACCCAATTCCAGCATAGATCATCATATATAGAAAGACAATAAACAACAGATAACGATACGTATCCGGAGATTTTGCCTTACTCTTTATCTTTTCCATTAATTCATTCATTAATACTTCTCCATACTGTGTTTCATTCTGGCCGTAGCTACACAAAGTAAATTATATAACAAAGGACTGGCATTTGCAATTGACATTTCCCCCTTCACCGCCTACACTAAATAATGACTAAAATCTGCAAATAATTGCATTGGCCAATAAATTTAGTGAAAGGATGACGCACCTATGAAAGCAAAGTCACTTACCTTCATCAAACAACATCTCGTCGATTTGATACTTTTACTCCTTACGATTCTGTTCTTTGTCCTTCCGGGTGACTTTGTCCCCCAATTCACCAATGATAGTATAGGCTATATTGATAAACTAATTCTGCGTTCTCCGCTTTATCCATTATGGCTTTCACTTTTTCGATGTTTTTTCTCGGAGGATTTCTATCTCACCGCTGTTATTATTGGACAGACAATCCTCGCGATTTTTTCCGTTACGGCTCTTGGAATGACGATCAGAAAGCTTTTTACTGTAAAGCCACTCCTGTATTGCATTCTCTATCCCTTCCTCCTGTTTCCTTATGGCATTGAATTGCTGACTAGCGACACTCCCCTGCTCTATCAGCGTACGATCCTCACAGAAGGGTTAAGTTACTCCCTGTTTTATCTGTATCTGATCTTCTTTTTAACCGCGTTATGTCGTAATCATGCCAAAGCACTGTTAGGTTCTTATCTTTGTTCTGCCATACTGATTCTTCTTCGTGGACAAATGCAGTTGACCTTAATTTTTTCCGTTTTGCTAAGTATTTATCTGCTTTTTAGTATGCGCAAATTCAAAAAGCAATTTCTTTCTCTGCTTGGATCCATGCTTTGCGGTATCATTTTGCTGTTGGTCATCACCAAATCCATTACCTTCGTCTATAGTCAGCATGTATTTGGAGAACCGGTCAAGCCGGAATTCACAAATACCAGTTATATGATTAACTTTCTTTATACGGCAGATGATTTGGACCGCTCCTTATTTGACAATCATCCGGAATCTGAATTTATTAATCTGATTTTTGATGATCTTGAATCGAGTGGATATGTCTATGCCAATCGAGGCACAACGTTGTCTGACAGACGCAATCACCTGATGGACGCCAATCTGTATTTAAAGCTTCACTCCTATATTCCTCTGGCCAATTCTTATTATGGCAGTGATCCGTCCTTTTCAGATGCCGATATCTACAATACATATGAAAGTGTCGCTCATGATCTGCTGATTGCATTGGCTCCTCGTCATTTTGGGCAATGGCTGTCCGGGTTCTTCTCCTTGTTTTTCTACGGTACCTGTGAAGCTGTTTTCTTTCTGTATCCGCCGCTTAAGACACTTTGCTATGTTTATGCCTACGTTGTATACTTTGCCGCACTTTTCCTTTCTGTTTACCGATTAAAAAAAGCGCACGACAGTATTGCCGCACGCTTTATGTTATGTACTCTGATCATGTTAACAGGAAATCTTGCCGCCTGCTGTATTACCATTGGTTCTACAGGAAGATACCTCTCGTATTTCTGGGGGCTGTTCTATATTGCAGGTCTGCTTCTTCTTGCGGAACTCTTTCACTCCCAAACGCGTTATAAAGCTTCATAAACTAATCAAAAAAATTATATCTTATGATACAGTAAAACGCCCTGATTGCATCTTTGATGCCAATCTTTTTACCCTGTTCAAATGTTCTTGGATTATATGAAATTGGGATTTCATAGACTTTATCTTTTCTCCTGGCGATTTTTGCTGTAACCTCCGGCTCAAATCCAAACCGGTTCTCCTTGATATCAATTGACTGAATCACTTCTCTACGAAACATTTTATAACATGTTTCCATATCTGTCAGAGAGAGATCACAACACACATTGGATAACAAGGTCAATAGTTTATTACCAAGCGAATGGTAAAAGCTCTCTACTCGATACTGGGTTCCTCTGGCATATCTGGAACCATAGACAACATCTGCGTCCTTTTTGCCATAAACAAAAGGAGCAAGTAATTTATCAAATTCCTTGGGATCGTATTCCAGATCCGCATCCTGTACGATAACCACATCACCGGTTGCTACCTTAAATCCATGGCGAAGCCCTGCACCTTTACCCATATTTTTTTTATGAAAGAGTACCTTATCTACCTTGCCTGCCAGTTTACTTACAATCAGTTCCCTTGTTCCATCTGTAGATTTGTCATCTACCAGAATGATCTCTGTCTGAAAGCCGCAATTTCTTACGGTTTCTATTAAATGTTCCAGAGTGTCTTTCTCATTGTAGCAGGGGATTACTACTGAAACCACAACATTTTCTTTGGTTAGTTCTTTGCTCATCCTACCTTCTCCTTCTCCTTTTGTTCTTGTCTTACAATCTCTTTGATTACATATTGAGGGGAATTGTTAATACTGATATATATCCTTCCCACATATTCACCAATCAGCCCCAGCATAATCATAATCATACCGCCAAAAAACACGAGTGCTGACATCAGCGAAGAAAAACCAAGTGCACGATCCGGAAGAACCAGTCTTTGGATAACAACAATTATACCATAGATAAAGCCTATGATTGCAAAAAAGCATCCAATTGCAGTTGCAATTCTAAGTGGTTTAACAGAAAAAGATGTAAATCCATTCATCCACAATCCAAGTAATTTCTTTAATGTGTATCCGGAATTACCGACCTCACGGCTTCGATGATTCACATCGACATTCACAATATTTCTGGTAGAACGTAAGACCAGACCAATTACATAGGGATAAGAATTCTCATACTTAATCATATCGTCAACGATATAACGCTTAGCGGCAAAATAACTTGAAATATATAATTCCTTTGGCTTGTCCAGCATAAATCTTGCCATTTCCTCATTGACCCAGCTGCCAAAGTTACGAAATACCGAGTGCTTCTTGTGGGAGTATCTTGCATAAGCAACATCAGCCCCCTGTTCTAATGCATCCAAAAGCAATGGTGCTTCACATGCTGGTGTCTGACCATCATCATCCAGGCAGACAATAATCTCCCCTTTGGCTTGACGAATCCCGGCCATTAAAGCAGAGTGCTGACCAAAATTTCGTGCAAAATCAATTCCGGTTACAGCCGGATCCTTCTGGCATAATTCCTTAATTGTCTGAAAAGTATCGTCCGGAGAACAATCATTAATCAGGATCACCTCATACGAATATTGAGGTTGTTCCTGCATTGTCTGATTAATTTCTTCTACAACTGTACCAATTGTTTTCTCAGATCGGTAACAGGGGATGATAAAACTCACCAATCTCATTTCGTCACCTCCATAAAAATCACCTTTTGCGGATGCCCATCCAGAACCATCGTCTCTTCTTTCTCCGGTATCACGCGGTAACCATTCGCTATTGCAGCTTTATATGAAGCAATATTACTCTCAAGCATTCTGATCATAACTTTCTCCATTCCCAGAGAGTCCAATGCATAACGGGTTGTCAAATCTTCCATTTCCCTGCCGTATCCTTTGCCTTTTTCCTCTGTCTCCCCAATAAACATTCCATATTCAGCAGTTTTTTCTTTGCGGTCAATGTCTCTTAAATAGGTGCTTCCTATTTCCCGCCCGGTCTCCTTTACGCATACAATAAATTGCTCTACCAATCCGGTCTTGACTTTATTCTCAATCCAGCTCAAATGCATCTTTACTGTCAACGGCTCCCGAAAGAGGAACTGCTCCATCACTTCTTCAGAATTTCTCCACTGGATAATCTGTTGTGTATCCTCAACTGTCATCCTTCGAAGACAGATTTTCTCTCCAACGATAACGTATTCCTGACTCATTACTCTAACCATGCCTTTCCAGCAGTCTTTACTGCGCCTGATAAATCAAAAAATTATCATTTCCCCCCTGTAACATATCTACCAATTGAAAATATCCTTCTTCCACTCCCAGACACTTTTCCAGATTTTCTGCTGTCATTCCGGTTCCATCCCTGGTGATAAACAGGGCATTATCAGCATATAACAAGGCATCTTTAATCTCTTCGATTCCAAAATACTCTTTTTTCATCGTTACCAATGGGCTTCCTGTCATCCAGCCACCAAGATACAGATAATTCTCCGGTTCCTTGTCCATCGGATCAAATACACCTCTTGTGTGATATACCGTAGTATAGACATCCAAAAAATAAAAATTCTCCGGATGGGATTCCATGTATGAGTATACCACATCCTCTGCTTCATTAACAGATTTTTGTTCCCTGCAATCCTGTATTGTTACGCTGATGCCATTAACAGAAATCAAGAGAAAAACAAGCAGTAATATGCTTTCCTGTACATATCTCTTCTTTGGGCTGTCCCTTGATGTTAATGTAAGATACAGCAAATACCCCATAAGGAAGAGAAATTCCACCAGATATATAGAAAGCGTCACTCTCTCTGGATAACGTCCAAAGGCATAGAGATAAAGGAATAAACTGCTTCTCGCCCCACCGCTTAGCAATAGAATCAAACAATGCCAATATCTCTTAGCTCTAAGGATTACAATACCAAGAAGTAAATACATCCCTATTGCCAAATAATTATAGGGATATCCATCCTCTGAATGAATTGTCTGGTCTTTGTAAATCCATAATGCATTCTTGATTCTGTTAACAATGGATACTTGTGTTCCGGGAATGTTCGGATTATCTGCAATCTTTTGTAATATTTGGGTTCCTTGTAGATTCCCGGCATTATCATCAAGCATAATATTGTAGCTTTGATACATCAAAAGCTGCTCTTCTGTAATTTTCTGTTCCTGATAGTATTGCAGTGAATCTATATCAGTCCAGATTCCGCGATAATCATAAACTTCTGTTCTGGCATCATTATATGCCAGATACTGCTGCCATGCCTCTTCGGAATAACAGAATTGGTTCACTCCAATCAGAATCATTAGTCCACCAAAAAGCACCAGAAGATAGCTAATCAGCTGCTTCATGTGTTTTTTGGAATGGTCTCCCATTACATCCAAAGCCAGTGTACACAGGATAAATGGGATCAGCAGGAAAAAAACCTTTGTCCGAATCAGATAGCAAAACCAAAGAAGAATCACAGAAACAATTCGCCTTCCAAAACGCGGTTTATCTAACAGATTATCCGTTACCATCATAAAAATACCGCAGCCACCTGTGATTGCAGCTACGACAGTATAATGAATCATTACATAACTATTCAGACACAAAGCAAGAAAAGCACTTATACAGATTACAGCCGCCAGAATCTGCTCCTTTTTAGAATGAAACAGTAAAAAAAGGCGGTATAGTATCAGAAAGAAGCCAACAATATAGCAGGTACAGAAAAAAGCCCCCAACCAGGGCACACCAGGAATAATTGAATATAAAAAGCTCAGCAGGGAACTTAACGGCTGACTCAGATAGACACTCATTCCGCTCGGTTTTGCGCTAAAGCCACCCGAAAGAATACTCTGTATCATGAGATCATCGTTAAGACAATACATCATATCAAAGCACATCGCAATGACTGCAAAAAAACCAATTGTAATCACGGCACAAATTGCCATTTCCTTCTTCTTCATATGTTTAGCGGTAAAACTCCTTCACCTTATCAATGATATATTCATTCTGCTCCCGGGTCATGTTATAATATAGCGGAAGCCTTGTCAGTCTTTCGCTCTCCTTGGTGGTATAGACATCCTCTCCATTAAATCTTCCAAACTGTTTTCCTGCCGGAGATGTATGAAGTGGTATATAGTGAAATACCGACAAGATATCCTGTTCCTTCAAAAAGGAGATCAAGGCCGTTCTTTCTTCAAAATCTGCAGCTTTCACATAAAACATGTGTGCATTATGAACACAGCCTTCCGGTATTGTAGGCAACTGTAGTCTGCCCTCTTCCATCAGTGGACGAAGGCCTTCATAGTATCGGTTCCAGATGGCAAGTCTTTCTTGATTAATCTCTTCTGCCAATTCCAGCTGTGCATACAGATATGCTGCATTCATATCACTTGGCAGATATGATGAGCCGTAATTAACCCAGGTATATTTATCAACCTGTCCTCTAAAAAAGCGACTACGATCCGTTCCTTTTTCTCTAATAATCTCCGCTTCTTCAATGTACAACTCGTCCCGCATCAGAAGAGCTCCGCCTTCTCCCATACTGTAATTCTTGGTTTCATGAAAACTGTAGCATCCCAGATCACCAATCGTACCAAGTGCCTGTCCATGATAATTCGACATGACTCCCTGTGCTGCATCCTCAATGACAAGCAAACGATATTTCTTTGCCAGCTCCATTATTTTATCCATTTCACAAGCTACACCGGCATAATGCACCGGAACAATTGCCTTCGTTTTTTCAGTAATTGCCTGTTCGATCAGATTTTCATCCATATTCATGGTATCCGGTCTGATATCAACAAATACAACCTTCGCACCACGAAGCACAAAAGCATTCGCAGAAGAAACAAAAGTATAGGAAGGCATAATCACCTCATCCCCCTCTTTAATACCTGCAAGTAATGCAGCCATTTCTGTTGCATGCGTACAGGAGGTTGTCAGCAGACACTTTCTGACTTTCATCTTCTTCTCTATCCACTCATTACATTTTCTGGTAAACTGCCCGTCTCCGCATATTTTCTGTGCTTCAACACACTGCTTGATGTAATCCATCTCTTTTCCCGTATATGGCGGTACATTAAAATTAATCATTTATCTGCTTCCTTCCATCAGGACAAATTCTTGATTTCCAAAAATCTCCTTATAATTGTATTCTAATATTATCGTTCTGATTCGGTCAAGCTTTTGATCTTTCTCATATAAATGCTGATCGATCAGAAGATATTGCATCCCTTCTGAATCTTCTGTCACATACGCAGCAACTTCTGGTGATAACACAAAAAGCGGTAGTGTCTCTGCATTTTCAAACACAGTGCTCTCCTCGAGGAACTGTTCATACGAGTAACTGTCTAAATCCGGCCAGGTTGAAGAAATTGCGCAAGGCATCTTAAGCAAATATTGTGCCCCTGGGATGTTGCCATAGAATAACGCATACCTTCCCTGCAGATGATTCTGCATTGTATAATTCTCCAGTTCCTCGATTGCCTGTGCATGAGCAGCGTTAGTGATCATACCGCTCATCACACTATTCCCTGCAATTACCGTATCACGCTTCTCCCCATTGGTTCCGTCACGAAAGACAAAGGAGGAATGAAACATTACAGCCTGAATAACGAATAGAATCAAAAATGCCATACTCATAAAAGCAAGCGGAAAACTCTGTTCTTTAGGCAAAAATGGAGTAAGCATTTTATAAAACAGCATCAAAGTGACCGGAGCCAGGAAAAAGAGGTTGTTCATAATCGTATATACATGATTATTACTTCCCAGTGGTGTAAATAGCAGAATCAGAAAAGCCAGCAGTGCAAGTAATTTGTCTTCCTGTTCCAGCGTTCTGTGAAACAGTGCCATAAGAAGTACAATATAGGCGATGAGCAGAAATACCACATTGATGCAAAAGATACTTCCAACACTATAGTACAGACCGGTAAACATCCCATTTCGATAGAAATACAGGAACAGGATTCCTACTCCACCTGCAAAAAGTATTCTCTTGATCCATAACATTTTACTCTTAGCAATCAAAAACATCGCAGTTCCGGCTGCAATACCGGCAGCCATGAGCAATAGCCATTTCACATTCCCCACATAATTACCCACAATCGACTTCACCATATCAAACATGGAGTACCCGCCATTGCTGTCTGATGAAGTAAACATACCATACAACCAGGAAATCATCGACAGATATCCATCGCTTCCTTCTACAAGCAACATAACTCCAAGCATTCCCACGCATCCGATTCCATATCCCAAAACGCAAAACAAAGTATTCTTCCAGAAAATTATTCCCCACCTGGTTTCTGCTCTCTTACTCCATGCGTCATACAAAACGACCAGAATAAGTGACATCTGTGTCAGATTGGAAATTCTGACAAAAACATTTAATCCCAGAAGAATCCCGGCTAACAGAAGAAGACTTTTCTTTTGCCGCTGCAGCCCCGAATATAGCAATAATGCTGCTATTGTCAGAAAGAAATACGTAAGATAATTATATAGAATTACAGTTGGGCACCAGCACATACTAATTGCAAGAATTTCTCCAATAAATAAAATCAGGGACGGAACTCTCTTACGTAACACGAAAAAGACAGCAATTGCCATAGCCGCAACAAACAACCGTGTAACTGCATTCATCAGAATCAGTTTACCTCCCGTCACTGTCATCAGCAGGCTGCCGACACAATTAGCAAGATAAATTGCATATTTCCATCCGCTCGTCATTTCATTAAAGAAGAGATAATTGCCCAGACTATACGTTGTGTCTGTCACATCTGCTCCCTGGTTAATTCCAATCATCGAATAAAGCAAAAAGACAATTGGAATGATCATGACTGCTGTTGTTTTCATTTTCTTTTTCATTTTCTTTTTCATTCTTGTTTCCCTTATTCTGACTTTGTTTTTTCCTTTTTCTCGAGAAAAAGCTTTCTTGTTACAAAGTTATATACCATAACAACTGCCGTAGCAATAATTTTGGCGGCAATAACAGCGGTATTTTCTATGATTTTCTCCTGTAACCAGGCCTGTTGATAGTATACCAGATCCACACACAGATACATAATCAGTTCATTAATCCCAAGGCCGATAACACTGAGAATCAAAAAGATCATAAACTCTGCTCTTCGGTCCAGGTTCTCTTTTCTCTTAAACACGAATTTAAAGCTAAGAACATAGTTCACGGTTACGGAAATAACAAAGCCAAAGAATGCAGCAATCAGATAATTTACCCCGATTCGATTCATTCCGACCGTAATCGTAAAATCAATCACAAAACAAAACGCACCTACAAGGCCAAACTTAATTAGTTGATCAAATAATTTTTTCATCGTCTCTCCCGTTCCTATTTTTCTTTTTTCTTAAAAATCCACAGCTTACTGAATATATAGTTTAATATAATCACAACAACACTGATAATCAGCTTTGATATCAGGTCATTGATCTCAAGCCAGTCTACAAAGATATAAAACATGCCAAGCTCTACAAGGAACGAAAAAATTCTTGCACTGATAAAGGAACTAAACTCCTTAAGCATTGCCTTTGTTCCCTTCGCACTACTATGAAAGACGAATGTTCTGTTGGTCCAATAAGCAAAGAGCACTGCAACAATCCATGCAATCACATTCGCAGTCATTTCTCTTATAGTATCATGATATTGCCAGAATGGGGCAAGAAAACAGTATGCAAATGCAATATAAACCACCCAGTTCACTACTGTGGCCAATGCACCAAAAATCAGATAATCCCAGACCTCCTGCTTGGCATAATATATTTTCAAAGAAAAAATTATTAATTTCTGGATTGCGGTAAAAATCAAACTTCTTATCCAGTCGACAAGAATTCCAATTACCAAGACAAATATTGTACAGAATAAAATGTGAAGAACGCGATAGCCACCGTAAATATTTGAAACCCAAAGCCACCCAGGCCACTCATAACGAAGCAGCAGATGCTCATGCAGCAGGTACACACCAAATGTATACGGAGCAATTCTGACCAGATATCCTGTTAAAATATTATTCTTAAACTGCATCTTCAAAAATGCACAGAACAATCCCACCGATCCCGTTAATACAAAGAAGAAATTGTAATTTGACGGAATCGTAAGTGCATACTCATAGTTTCCTGTCTGCTTCACCAGGCTTCCTGCTGCAAGTATCGAAAGCAGGATTCCACCAACAGACATCAGATAAACAGCCAATCCTGCCCATTTTGTCTTAAAGAATGCAATTCCATAAAGTCTGATATACGCCGCAATAAAAAACAGGCAGATAAACCAGACAAAGCTGTTCCCAAGATCATCAACCGGTAAGGCAACCGGAAGGATAGATTTGATGAAACAAAATGGAATTAACAGCAGAAAAATAAGAAGCTTCAACTCCTTTTTCTTCATCGCCTTCGCTGCTTTTCCAAGAAATGGTGCCAGCAGATAAAAAATCACATATGAGGTTGCAAACCAATAATGGCCATTGATGGTCGGCAGACAAAAGAACTGTAAATCATAAAAATTCAGAATGCTTCTATAATCCACTACACCTGTTATCACCAAAACAACACTCACACCGATACTATAGAACAGAATTCTGCACCATAGATTCACTAATTTACCAAGAGAAAATCTGCTGTTTACCAGAAAATAACCGCTAATTAAAACATAGACATTCACACTGACAAGACATGCTGCCTCAAGAAACCAGAACCAGCAATTCGCTCGATTCATACCATCAGTTATATTTCCAAGCAATTCTCCCTTGCTTAGATAGTGCAAAACAATGATCATCATCATTGCCAACACACGAAGAATTTCAAACTTAGCCTCTCGCTTTTGTAACGCAGTATCATTCTTCTCTGCTGTTTCCTTGTGTTGAGCAGTTATTTCCTTACAGTAGCAATTCTTTTCTTTACTTGCTTCAGTTCTTAGATATCCCTGTGAAAGGAAGGCCCGTCCAGAAGCTTCATTCTCCGGCCTGGTCTCTCCAATCAAGGTATAGCCGATAAGCTTATTTTTAATCAGTTCCTTCTCCAGAAGTGCCAGCATAGTTCTTCCGTAACCTCTCCCCCGATGGCTCTCTTCCACGCTATAACTGATCATACCTTTCCGATCCGATGTCAGTTGCACTCTAATCTGTCCAACCGGCACCATAAAATCCATGCATACAAAAAGAAAGGTGTCCTTGGCTTCTAACACCTTCTCAAACCACGCTTCGTGTTCCTCCCAAAGGATGGGCTCACTATGGAAAGAATTATTCCTGGTCTTGGCTTCATTGGCCCAGTCGAAAATAAGTTTCTTATCCAATTGTGTTGCTTTTCTAAGATATAGCTCCATATTATCCTCAGATTCTATCTTTCCAGATCTTATATTTCACTTCTGCAATCTTCCAGTCTTCTAATGTGTCAATATCCTGTACTGTCATTTCCTCTTGAAAATACGGTAACGTCTTCTCCATTACCACTTTCTTCTGTTTGAGGAAGCTGCTGGTCCGCAGGCAGTAGAACTGTCCGCAGTCATGATACATTTCTTCCAAATCCTGTGATCTTTTCTGCATATTCTCAGGCCATTTCGGTTCTAGATATCCGTCCTTCATAACAACACTGCGTTGCGGTGGAAAGGAAAAACGAACCACTGGGAGAACTGAATCAGCCTCACTTTCCTCTAATGTTTTCATTGCACATTTTATCGCATCTGCAGTAAGAAAAGGAGCCGTCGGATAAATGCAGCACAGGAAGTCAAATTTTTTTTCCTCCATCTGATAGCACTTCACAACTTCATCAATAACCTCTGCCGTTGTCGCCATATCATTGGAATTGCTTTCGCTTCGGACAAAAGGTACGCAGGCTCCTGCCTCTCTTGCGATCTCTGCAATCTCTTCATCATCTGTCGAAACCATCACTTCGTCAAATACTCCACAGGCAAGTGCAGCTTCAATTGAATAGGTTAATATCGGTTTCCCAAGGAAATCTTTAATATTCTTTCTGGGAATTCTCTTGCTGCCACCACGGGCCGTAATAATCGCACAGGCTTTCATCTTAATCCCTCTCCTATCTTACGCCTTTTCTAAGCTTCCGATATGCAAAAAGCAATCGGTAATATAAGAAAAAAATGACATTGGATTTCATCTGAATCCGAATGAATTTCTGATCTTCCGCAGCTACCATGGAAGTATAATATGGATTTTCCCAAAAACGATCGACGGCCTCAAGCATTTGCTTTTTCAACCATCGAGTATGCTTTATCGATTGTCTCTTTCCGGAATACATATAGGAAAATAACGTTGTCACGTAAAATAATTCTGTAAATCGAAACTCAATCTCTTTCTGGTACTGTTGAAAAAAGCCTCTCGCTCTGCTCTCCTCAAGCAACAGCTTTGCCGCCTTCATCCGATCCTGGCATTTATCCCAGGTCACATGATGCGTAGTAGAAGCCGGTAAGGTCAGATAAAAATACAGGGGTTCTTCCACTCTCTCAAAATGGGTAAAATACATCGACCAAAGCGGTGCCGCACAATTATCCTCATAAAACATCCTCTCCGGGAAACGCAGGTGGTTCTCTTCTATAATCTGTCTTAGATATATTTTGACCACCATACTGCCGGATCTTAAGATTAGTTTCTTATGCTTCTCTTCGTCCAGGACACCGGTCTGTTGCTGCGTATTATTCTCAACAACCTGCATTTGTGTTTGTTTTATTTTATCCGGTTCACAATAGGAGGTAACGATTGCATAATCACAGCCCACCAGATCTGCCCCGGTTGCATCAGCCTTCTTAATTAGCTTTTGATACATATCCGGCATAATCCAGTCATCACTGTCAATAAATCCAACCCATTTTCCTGATGCCTGTTCCAAGCCTGCATTCTTTGCTCCGCCTTGTCGCTGATTCTCCTTGCATGCAATTACCTTTACAATCCCGGGATATTTTTTCTCATAGGATCTAAGCACTTTTAACGACTCATCTGTCGAGGCATCATCCACTGCAATAATTTCATACTCATCGACTGTTTGTGCAATCAAAGAATCCATACAATGCTTTAATTTGTCATCTGCTGCCATATTATAGACAGGTACAATAATGGATAACTCCATTGTATTCCTCCGGGTTAAATGTGATAATACGCTACCAGTTTTCTGACTGCACCAATTACATCCTCTACGTCCTGATTCGTCAGTGAATAGTATAACGGAAGACTCATCATGTTCTCATAGAGTGCTTCTGCATTAGGGCATAATCCCTTAGGATATCCAAGATGTACATAATATGGATGTCGATATACAGGGATGTAATGGACATTGCAGCAAATATTTTCTGCCGCCATTGCCAGAAAGAACTCCGCACGGGTACATTTCAATTTCTCAGGGTCCAATCTCAAGATGTACAAATGTCTCGTTGTTTCCGATTCCGGGATTTCCTGCTGAACGATAACTCCATCTATCTTTAGAAAAGCTTCATTATACTGCTTTACAATCTCACTTCTTCTTGCACTAAATGAATCAAGCTTATCCAGCTGACTTAGAATCAGTGCGGCCTGAATGTCTGTCATTCTATAATTCATGCCAAGTGCAACCTGCTCGTAATACCATCCACCCTCGGATTCCTGTTCCATCAGTTCCGGCTCTCTGGTTATTCCATGTGAACGATACAATGCAACTTTCTTCGCCAGTTCATCATCATTAGTAAGCACAGCGCCTCCCTCTCCACCTGTTACAGTTTTTACAGGATGGAACGAAAAGGTCGTAAGATCGGCAATACTGCCCACCGGTTGTCCCTGATATTTGGTTCCGATAGCATGTGCCGCATCTTCAATCAGATACAGGGAATGTTTCCTGCAAAGCTCCTTGATTGCCTGCAGATTCACAGCCTGTCCTGTATAATCCACAGCAACTACCGCTCTGGTCTTCTCTGTGATACATTTCTCTATACAATTCACATCAATGTTATATGTTTTTTCATCAATATCTGCAAACACCGGAATCGCGCCACAATAGAGTGCGCAATTAGCAGATGCCGCAAACGTAATAGGGGTCGTAATAACTTCATCCCCTTTACCGATTCCAAGGGCTTGGCCGGCGATATGCAATGCCGCCGTTCCGTTGCTGACAACACAGGCATGTTTCGCCTGCGTAATTGCACATAATCTCTCCTCCAAAGCCGTAATCTTTGGTCCGCAAGTCAGATAATCGCTCTTTAGCACCTCTACAACAGCCTCAATATCAGCCTCGTCGATATACTGATGACCATAGAATAATCTGGTCTCTCTGATTGGTTTTCCACCCGTAATTGCCGGTTGATTCTGCTCCATCACAAACATCTCCTATTCATTTCCTTCTATCTTACATATTGCCTCAATAATACGACTGGCACCCTGTCCATCCACAAGCCTTCTTAATTGTCCTGACATTGTACGGCGTCTTGCAGCATCGAAAATCAGCTCCTCCAGCTTTTGCATCAGATTCTCAAAGAAAAAATCTGTTCTGATATCTCCGGCATTTAGAACCAGCTGCCTTTCTTCAAATCCTGCAATATTATATTTCTGATTATCTGCTATGCCAAAGCAGATTCCCGGAATACCAATTGCAGCCATCTCATATAAGGTTGTACCCCCCGCCGTGATCAACAAATCCGAATCTTCCATTGCATCCTTTAATGTCGGTAATGCTTCACAAATCTCAATATTTCTATTCTGTGAGGCCATTGCCTGCAATTGCTCCTGATCACAGTTAAATCTGCCACAAACCATAAAGAAATGAATTGCCTGCCATTTGTTATCGGCTGCAATTTTTTTACAAAATTCTTTCATAAAATGAAACTCGTCTGTTCCACCGGTTACAACCAATACCTTCCTTACCTGTTCCTTTACCTCAAATGGTCTCAGGTGTTCAAATTCATGTCGAAGAGGTACATATTGACACCCAAGTAATCTCTGCGTATCCGGGTACTCCTGCTTATAAGCGAACAAATCGGCATATACCGAATAATTAATCAGCGTATGACATGTCCAGATTTTTGCATGTAAATCATCAATGTATGCTGTCTGGGTCAATTCTGCCATTGCCTTCATATATTTCTCACTGACATAATAGCTGTCAATCAGAAGCACTTCAATTGCATTGGTATGAATCAGTTCCTGCATCAGAGGAATCTCATCATCAAAATTATCCCACTTATGAAACAGGCAGATAGACTCATACCCTCTCTGATGTACCAGAGCAAGGGATGCTTCCTCCGCCGCGATAAATACCGTATCAATGCCTTTAGCCAAAGCCGCATCAGCCATTGCCAGACAGCGCATCACATGCCCTGTAGCAGTAATCTGATTGGCCTCGGTACGAATATATAGTTTCATTCTCTGCCACCCTTATTCAAACTGTTCCCAACTGATTGGTGTCCCAAAAGGAATTGCATTTCGTGCTGTCTTTCCAAGAATTTCGTCATAATACTTAGGTTCCATACCATATCCCGGACGAACCACCCTGATATTGGATGCTGTCAGCTTCTCACCTGCCTGAATATCAGCTGAAGCAAAAATGGATTTTCTTGTATTCCTGCTCTCCATTTCTGCCTTTGACAACTCATAGCTCACATTTCCCATTGCTTTTTCTGCAAGTCTGATTTCCTTTACCATCTGGGCAAATTCTTCCGGTTCCATTGAAAATGAAGAATCCGGATTTTCAATATCTCTCCCAAGACAAAAGTGCTTTTCTATGATTGCTGCTCCAAGAGCTACTGCAGTCACAGCAGCAATTCCTCCCATGGAATGATCGGATAGTCCCACCGGGACTCCAAATCGATTCTTCATATCCGGAATGGTACGAAGATTCATATTGTCTGCAATCGCAGGGTAAACACTACAGCATTTCAAAAGCGCAAGCTGATCGTTGCCCATACTTCTAACAGCATCAATCGCTTCCTCTATTTCAGAAACAGTAGCCATCCCGACCGACATGATTATCGGTTTGTGTGTTGCTGCAACAGCACGAATTAAGGGAATATCCACCACTTCAAAGGATGCAATCTTATAGAATTCAACCTGCATTTCTTCCAGGAAATCAACAGCAGTACGATCAAATGGAGTGGAGAAAAAATCAATTCCAATCTTATCCGCTTCCTCTTTCAAACGAGGTTGCCACTCCCATGGGGTATATGCCTTGCCGTATAGCTGGTAGAGATTTTCTCCCTTCCAGGTTCCGCTTTGTAATGTGAAGTATTCATTATGGCAATCCATTGTAATCGTGTCCGGTGTATAGGTCTGAATCTTCACACAATCAGCTCCACACTCCTTGGCTGCATGAATGATCTCCAAAGCTCGATTCATATCTCCTGCGTGATTGGCTGACATCTCAGCAATCACATAGGCTGCCTGCCCTTCTCCAATCATTCTGTTCTTGATCGTAATTGCCTTTTTCATCCTGATTATTTCTCCAAATCGATATCCTCTAAAAGTTCCTTAATCTGTTCAACGCTAAGCCATTCGGTGTTATTACCGGAACTATAAGAGAATCCTTCCGGCACTTTCTTGCCTGTTGGTACCGGCATCTTCTTCTCACTCCATACCATCTGTGGATAAACGATAAAATGTTTATCATATTCATACGTTGTCATGGAATCTTCCACTGTAACCATGATTTCATGGAGTTTTTCGCCCTCACGAATACCTACCTCCGGCATTTCACATCCGGGTAACATGGCCTGTGCAAGATCTGTAATCTTAAAGGATGGAATCTTACTGATAAATGTCTCTCCACCTTTGGCTTCTTCAAGTGCTTTGATCACTAATTCAACGCCCTGGGTTAAAGAAATCCAGAAACGGGTCATCCTGTAATCCGTAATTGGCAATTCCTTATCGCCCTTATTAATGATATTCTGGAAAAACGGGATTACCGATCCACGGCTACCGGCAACATTTCCATAGCGTACGATAGAAAAATTCAAATCACTTGCGCCGGCATATGCGTTGGCCGCAACAAACAGCTTATCTGATACGAGCTTTGTGCCTCCATAAAGATTTACCGGATTCACCGCCTTGTCAGTAGAAAGTGCTACCACCTTCTTAACATCGCAGTCCAGTGCTGCTTCAATTACATTCATAGCTCCATGAATATTGGTCTTGATTGCCTCATTTGGATTGTATTCACACGCCGGAACCTGTTTTAATGCTGCGGCATGAATAATATAGTCTACCCCATTTAAGGCACGCTTCAAACGTTCTAAATCTCTGACATCTCCAATAAAGAAACGAAGCTTATCCTGATACTCCCTGAATTCATTTTGCATAATGAACTGTTTAAACTCATCTCTGGAATAAATAATTATTTTCTTGGGATTATAATGCGTCAAAACATATTTTGTGAAACATTTTCCAAAAGATCCGGTTCCACCTGTGATTAGTATTGTCTTGTCATTTAACATTTTTCTTACCTCTCTTATCTATCTCAATCGATTCTCTATTGTTCTGCAAAAACAAAAAGATTATAACACACACGCCACTTTCTTTCAACAAACACCACAATCTGTATTTCTTATCTTGGAATGACCATCGCATTCTCACTGGCCAGATATCCCGGACCAAACAGATAGATTATTGCATCCGGTTGCTGTTCTCTAATATAAGCGGACACTTCCATATCTCCACAATACCGAAGATCAATGATATCCAGTTCAGAACACTGGCATGCCAGGAACACGGATACCGGGACTGCCTCAGAATCTCTGATTATGACAACATGTGGTCCCGATGTGTTGCTCTCATTAACAATTTCAAAGCAGTCATAATCTTCCTTCAGATAAGCATAATAGGCATAATAATCAAAACTATAATGGTCCAGGTTTTCATAATGAACGAAACACTCTTCAAAATCGCCCCGCAAATGGATTCCCTGAGATGCAACCGTCAGATCAAATTGCGTATCAAATGTCGGCAGCCAGAGTTCATAATCATCCAGTCCTGTATAATATCTACCTGCCATTCTGCCGTGTGTTCCAAGGAAAACATCCTGATACACATTTCTTTCATATGCCTCTGGTTGAAGATAGCTACCATTCATCTGCATCCCACAGGATTGCAAATATTCACAGATCTGCTGATAAGCAATAAATGCCGCCTGGTTATTCCAATGATGGTCGGAGCGGTAAAAATAATTCCACCAGTCTTCTCCTGTTGCCTCTAACACTGATCGCATATCGATTACCGGAATTTGCTTCTGTTGCAGAATCTCAACCACCAGTTCACTCTTTTGGACCGAATAACACATCACTCCTTGTGGGAGTTCATCCGCATAACGTTGTTTGCCCGGTGCCTGTACATATAAGAAAGCTGCACCAAGATCTGCTGCAAGTGCAGATGCCTGCTCTGCCCCAAGGATTGCTGCATGATAATCCGAATTAGAATCAGTCATCGTCGCGTATCCATTGGATAGAAGTGTGACATCCTCATATGTCGTTGTTCCAAACGCAATCTGTTTTCCCATCCAATACTGGATTGCTCCCCACATTTCTATCGCATCATCCTCTAAAGTATCCAGATGATCCAGTCCCTCATACCTTCCTTCTGCATCGCTTCTTGTCAGTAATTCGAAGCAATTAACCAACGTAAGGATTGTCATCGTGATCAGGAAGAAAAACAGAATTCCTCTATTTGAATTATGATTATGATTCTCTTCTTTCATTTGACCTACTTTCTAAAAACTAAAATAAATAAACGGGCTGTAATTCCCCTTAATAATATAAATCAGCGAAATGATCATAACCAGAGCAAGTCCAAGCTGATAGAGCACTCGTTTTTGCTCCAGATATTTTCCAACCGGCGTCACCAATACCAGCGCTGCCACAAAGATCATCCAGTTATCCCTCAGATAGAATAAGGTCGTCTGGTCCACCAGTCCATTAGCATGAATTCCTATCATATTGCACATATAGGAAAGTGCCTGCGTTAAGGAGCCTGATTTAAAAATCGTCCATCCGACAATCACAACAACCATCGTATAAATATTGGCAATCACTGGAGGAAGGCTCCATTTTTTTCCAAGACCAATTGATTTTTCAAATATCAGGATAACAAAATACAGCATTCCCCATAGGAGAAAGGTAAAGCCTGCACCATGCCAGATTCCGGTTAACAGCCAGACCAGGAATAGATTCAGATAGGTTCTCTTCTTTGATTTGCGATTTCCTCCAAGTGGTATATAGACATAATCACGAAACCAGGTACTTAAGGAAATATGCCATCTTCTCCAGAATTCCGTCACACTGCGCGAAATATAAGGATAGTTAAAGTTTTCTTCAAAAGTAAACCCAAACATTTTTCCAAGCCCAATCGCCATATCAGAATATCCGGAAAAATCATAATAAATCTGCAGCGTATATGCGATTGCTCCCAGCCATGCATAAGAAACACTTAACGCTGTTCCTGCACCCTGTGTCTGAAAAATACGGTCAGCAAAGAGCGCCATCGAATCTGCAAGTAATATCTTCTTGCCAATACCGGTAATCAGTCTTATGACTCCCTGTCCGAATTGATCAAGCGTTTCCCTGCGTTCCTTCATCTGAAGTGCAATGGAATCATATCGAACGATAGGTCCGGCAATCAATTGTGGAAACAGCGCAATATAAAGACCAACCAGCACCGGGTTTTTCTGTGCCTGCGCCTTTTTTCGATAGACATCCACCACATAAGAAACAGCCTGAAAGGTAAAGAAGGAGATTCCGATTGGAAGCGAAACTTTAGTCTGCTGGAGATTGAAGTGTCCAAATCGATTGAGTGATGCGATTACAAAATCAAGATATTTATAGAAGAACAGAAGCGACAGATTGAGTATCACTGCCAGAATCATCACTGTCTTCGCCCGTTTGGGCTCCCTCTGGTAACGTTCCAACAGCATCCCTGCTCCCCAGTTCATCACAATAGAAGTCAGCAGAAGTAATGTTCCAAAGCCTTCACCATAGGCATAGAAAGCAATACTTCCGATAAACAATACAAGATTTTTTAACTGCATACTCTTCCTGCACAGACCGTAATACAGAACCAGCATCACCGGCAGGAAGCAAAACAGGAAAATAATACTTGGAAACAGCATTACAGATTATCTCTCCCTCCTGATTTTACCCTCTTCTACACGGTATACCTCATCACATTTCTCAATTGTCTGCAAGCGGTGTGCAATAATAATCAATGTCTTCTGACCATGAAGCAGATTGATCGAATCCATAATTGCTGCTTCGGTATCATTATCCAACGCACTGGTAGCTTCATCTAAAATCAACACTTCCGGATTCTCATACAGCGCTCTTGCAATACCGATTCTCTGCCGCTGTCCACCGGATAGTCGAATACCGCGCTCTCCAATACCGGTTTCCAGGCCTTTTGGCAGTCCTTTGATAAATTCATCCAGTTGTGCCTCTTTTAATACTTCCCATAGTCTTTCTTCAGAAATCTCATCTTCCGGAATACCAAATGCAACATTCTTACGAATCGTATCATCAAGCATAAAGATTGTCTGTGGAATATAGCCCACATTCTTGAGCCACTTTCTGTAATTTTTCGGTTCAAGGACATCTACTCCATCTGCACAGATCGATCCTTCTTCTATCCGTAACAGCCCCAAAAGGACATCTACAATCGTAGATTTACCGGCACCCGAGGTTCCAACAATACCTACACTGCTGCCAACCGGGATTTTCAGGGTTGCTTTATCAAAAATCATTTTCTCTGTATTGGGATACTTGTAGGAAATATCTGTCAGAGTAATCTCCCTGTGTACAGGAAGCTTCTCTTTCTCCGGTAACAGATCCGTAAGATCTACTTTGTCACCGTTGATTTCATCCTGCAGATTATCTGACACGCCCATGAAAAACGGTTCAAAAAATGCAATGTTATTGATCTGATTATTAATTCGATTGGCACATGGCATCAGTCGTACTACTGCCACGCCAAATGCAGATACAATTGCCAGCATTTCTCCGGTATCTTCTCCTGCAAGGATCAGGTAAAGCAAATATAGAATCATCCCGGCAACACTTACTGTTTCAATCAAAAGTCTCGGGACATTATTATATAAGGTGTACTTTTGCACCGCATCGACATAACCCTTGCCACATTTGATATATTCATCCACAAAATAGGATTCTCTTCCACCGATTTTTACTTCCTTGATTCCGGTTACAGTCTGGCTAATCCATTTGAAGAGACCACTGTAAAAATTCTGATTATCCTCACCTGCTTTACGCATCACCGGCTTCAGTATTTTCTTAATAATCCAGAGCGTAACAATCAGTAAGATGGAAATCATTACAGTCATCCAAAAATCTGCAATCAGAAGCACAGCAACCAGACAGATGAATACAATCACCTCCGAAATGATTTGCAGAAGTGACAAAATCAGACCATACATGTTGTTCACATCAGAGGTAATACTTCTCTGAATGACAGCCGTGTCAGCATTTAGGTAAAACTCATAATCACGACGCATATAATTCTTCATCATTCGTTCAGAGGTTCTAAACTGGTTCGTATATACAAAATTATAGAGCACCTTCTGCTGAACAAACAGAAATGCATTCTTTAATACAAATGCTCCAACCATAGAAAGCATAATCAGTATCGTAAAGCTTCTCACTGAATGCATCCCAAGGAAGTTATAGACCGCTGCAACAATGCTGTTGTTGGTAACTGCCTCCGGATCCATCACGATACCAACAACCGGAAGAATAATAGAGATACTTGCGGTCTCCAGAATTGCACCAATCAGCATCATCAATACCAACACGATCATAAATCTCTTCTGCTTGCCATCCAGCAGGAGATTCATCTTCTTAATTATCTTTCCCATACTACTCCTTCATCTGCTTCTTAGCTCTATATCTTGTCATTATGCCTGTGAATCTCAGGGCTCTCATATCGATCCATAAAATCACTTTCCAGCCGGATCTTTTCATCAGCAAACTTAATTGCCGAAAGCTCTGTAAATACAGAGATTACTTTGTCAAAATGAATTCCTTCAAAAAAATTCAATAGTTCCATCGGTACAGATGGCGCAAACTGTGGGCATTCCGGGAATTCTTTGGCATAATCCAGATGATCCCTCGGATGCGGCTTTATAAATACAATACCACCATTGCCATATTCTGCAATCAAATCCTTCATAATCTGTCTCCTGGTATCGAGATCACACAGAGGATCTGACAATATCAGAATCGGGTTTTGTGTTTCTTTGGATTTGGCAATGCAATCTTCTATCTGTTTCTTGTTTGCAACAAAGGCTCGTAACAGCAGCTCCCGATCCTCTCTGGTCAGCCTTTGATATAACGCTTCTCTGGGTACTTCGATATACTTCCAAAAATCATACTTTAGAACAGAGCGATTGTTGATCTCCATATCAATGCAGTATTTACTGTATCCGTTTTCAATAAAAATCAGGTTCCATGCAGCCATACGCGCTTTCATTGCAAAATGTCCGCGGTTGGTAACCCTTGCGCCATCCAGCGTTTTCAAGCAATCCAATCCATCCTCAAGTGCATGATAATAGATATGATTCATATTCAGATAAAGACCTATGGGATCAGAATCACAGAAAACATAAATATTGCGATACTGTTTAAAGTCCACCGGGACAAAAGGTGCCTGTAATTTCGCAAACTCTCTGGTGAATCGAATCCGGTAAAACATATTAATGAGAATATTTCCACGGTCAATCTTATATTTTGCAAGCTCCGGGAAAAAATCCTCCCGTTTCTCATCAAATTCCAATACATCCTCAAAATAGTGTAAGGAAAGCAGCCGCTCTTTTAAATCCCCAAAATCATTGGACATTTTACTAAGACACAGGGTTGCTTTTCCCTGTTCTTCTCCGGGCAATGCCAATTCCTTTAAAAAACTGATATAAACATGATAAAAGGTATGACATACATAAATTCTGTCTTTCATTTCTCACTCTTTCCACGTAACATTAAATACTTTTCCCACGAAAATGCATCAGCACACGATGTACGCGCCTTACGAATCGAGGTGCGAATCGAAGTCGTTTCAGATTTTTTCTTTGTCGTTCATCCAGAAAAGGATTCTTTCTGATCTCTTTTCCCGACTCTCGAATCATCTTTTTCATCTTTTGATAGAACTGATTCTCCTGCGTCATTTTCTCTACCGGGATATGAAGCATAAAATCCAAAGCCTGTACCAGTTCAAATCTTTTTGCAAGGGTAACACAATCCGGAAAAAGTTCCTCTGCCATATGCAGCGCATACCCGGCATTTTCCAGCATTGCCTCATATAATGCCTGATTATACTTTCCCCTGGTATTGCTTCCTGCCCTAAGTTCAATATTATATCCCACCTTGCCAATTGTCACAATCCCCGGAATTTGAGGGAGCATTCGAAGTAATAGTTCAAAATCCTCATTCAGTTTATGGGAAGAGAAACGGTAATCCTTCATTTGGCTGGATGCAATTATTTTGGTACAAAAGGAACTGTCTCCAACGTGCAGCATTAACTCTTTAAAATATTCCTTTTGCGTAAGTTTCATAATCTTACCATCATCTCTTTGCGGACCTTTTAAAAGAGTTCCATCAACAGCAAAGTCACGGCTCATCATCTGTGCCGCCACTGCACCTTCTGTTTTCAAGACTGCATCCAGCAGGGTTTCATACAGATCCGGTTCCGGCCAGTCATCCGAATCCAGAAAACCAATAAACGCTCCTGTGGCAGCTTCCAGACCGGCATTTCTGGCACTGGAGGTTCCTCCGTTCTCCTTATGGATTACCAGAAACCGTGCATCCTGAGCGGCATACTCGTCACAGATTTTTCCACTATGATCCGTTGATCCATCGTCAACAAGAATAATCTGCAGGTTCGAATAAGTCTGTCCCTGCACTGCATCAAGACATCGATGCAGACATCCTTCTACATTATAAATTGGTATGATAACGCTGATTAGCTTATCCAAGGCAGCTTCCTCTTTCTTCATACTATTTTTCTAATGAAACCATTTTTCTCTTAAGACGTGCTCTGAGCGTGGCAATGGGATAAGGTCTTCTGGCCGGTGCTATTCCTGCCATTTTAGATACCTTTATCGCATCGGGGTAGCATAAATGCTTCCTATAATAATCATAAAGCAGTATTAATCCCATATCCTTTTCCGCAGGCAAATGCCATATGCATACCGGATTATGAACTGTATTTGTAGCGATTAAGTAGTTCTTTTCCGTCCAATACCGAAAGATATATGCACCCGCCTCAATGACATGATGTAACTTCTTATAATTTGCTGCTGCCATTGCGATAATTGCTTCGTCTCCTAATTTCTTATTCGTACAATCGACATGCTCCATCATTCTTTGATACACCTGATCACATTCCTTTAAAAACTCCTGCAGGCACAGACGGCTTCCGCAGATAAATTCTCCGCCATAATGAACGATATTCTCATTTTCCTGAGGATATAGTTTCAGATAGTCCTCCCTGATATCTGCACGGTCCGGATGTTCATAGGTGTGATTCACAGGATACAACATCAGCCCATGTTGCGCTTCCTCCCAAAGATCATGAAATGAATGCATGGTGATAGTATCGGTATCCAGCAACAGGCAATGACTATATTCTGTCTGATTGGCCAGATAATCCAGCACACATAACTTAAAAAATGCCAGTGACCACGCAAATTCCTTTGGCATTACATACTTGTCATAGGGAATCACTACATTCTTAATCCCACAGACTTTCAGCTGCTCCAAAAACGGTTCCGGCACATCCCTGTTCGTCACCAGTAAAACCTCATCCTCGGGGTTCTTAAGTTTGGCTGAGGTTAATGACACCACCAGATCCTTCATATAAATCTTTCGTTTCTGTTCATCATTTCTTCCATCCAGCTGCATGGAATTACCATACGCTTCCTGAAAGGCAAATGCGTTCACGATAACATTCATTTAACTTCTCCTTGTATATTCATAACCACGTCTGGGTGAAATCAACGAAGCCTTGCTCATTGGTCCAATCGGCATGGCTTCAGGATTCTCTGCCAGAGCGGAGCGAATCATCCGTACCAGCCCTTTGGCTGCGTTATTGGCATTCCATCTGGAACGAATTGTTTCATATGCATTCACACCAAGCAGTTCTCTGAACTTCTCATCTTCCACCAGCTGTCTGGTATATCTGGCTAATTCTTCCACGTCACCATTGCGATATACCATCCCATTCTTGCCATGCTCCAGCAGATAAGGCACGGCTCCGATTCCACTGGATGCAACTACAGCACATCCACTGTTCATCGCTTCATTCAATACAGCTCCCCAGCCTTCCTTAAAATCACTGGTAAACAGGAACACATCTGATTGTTTCATATATTCCCGTACCTTCGCGGGAGGCAAAAAACCGGTAAATGTAACAACCTCTTCCAGTCCCAGTTCCTTAACGCTTGCAACAATCTCTTCCCTGCACTCGCCCTCGCCAATCATTGTTAAATGGATCTTTTCTTCACAATTCTTTATCGACTGGAGTACCGGTATCACATCTTTAGGATGTTTCCAGTCTATCATCCGGCCTGCCCACAACAGGTTACAGCCTTTTCTTTGTCTTTTCCACTCCATTATTTCATCCACACGATACTCTTCAAACTGTGGAAAATATCCCCAGGTAAACATCTTATTCGGATAAGCATGAATTAGATGAAAATCAGAAGCCACATATGCACCTGCACATAAAAGATATACATTTTTATTGCGATACCGTATATGATCATGGTATTTCTTCAAAAGACCTCTGGGGGAAATGAATTTCCATTGTCCTTCTTTATAAATTCGCTCGCTGTATCGAATGGTCAGTTTCCCCAAAGCAAGTCTTGTCTCAATATAGCTCTCATCCTCAACGCCGCCAAATATCACAGCATCACTTTCAAGAATCAGTTTCTTACACAGCTCCGGTTCCCTGGTATAACACTTTACAAACGGATAATCCTCAAAATTGATCGCCCAGCCCATTGCAACCCGTTCCGGATCCATCTCTTCCGTCTGAATAAACCAGTATTCACCAACATTTTCCTCTTGAATTGCCTTGCTCATCGGCAGCTGGTGGTGATTGATATAATTAGAAACAAAAACAATCTGCATGAATACGGCATCCCTTTCCTGTCTGTTATCGTTCTCTTATGCAATACTGATATCCCTTACCGGGCGCTATCAGCGGAGCATTGGACATCGGTCCTTCATCCTCAATCATTTCCACTGTTTTCTCCGGATTTTCTATCTGCCTGCAAAATGTAAGAAACCTGCGGCATGCTACCGACGCATTCCACGTTGTTGCAATAGTCATATAAGCAGCCTGTCCCAGGAAATGAATCTGATTGATATCCTTCACCAGTGACAACGTCAATGCGATTAGTTCCTCTGTCTTCCCATTCTGATAGACCAGACCGTTTTTACCATGCCTGATCAGATATGGTACCGCACCGGCACCGGAACCTGCAATGACTGCACATCCACTGTTCATCGCCTCATTGACAACCGCCCCCCAGCCTTCCTCATAGTCGCTTGTCATTAGATAAATGTCACTCTTTAACATGGCTTTTCTAATCTCTTCTGGCTTTTCAAAAGGTCGTAAAATAACCTCCCTTTGTAATCCTTTTTCCTCAATCATCTGACGAACCATGGACGCACACTCTCCATCCCCTATCATCGTCAAATCAAACATAATCTGTTCCTTTTTTAGTGCTTCTGCAACGAGAATGGCATCCGTAGCATGCTTCCAACGAAGCATTCTTCCTGTCCATAGCAAATGACACTTTCCGTCCTGTATTCTGGTTCGTTCCTCGACAGAATACTTCACAAATTCCGGGAAATAGCCCCATCGAAGCATTTTACCCGGATAGGCTAAAAACAAATGAAAATCAGAGGCCACATACGCACCCGCACATAGTAAATATACCGGATTCTTTCGATACCTCGTATGTTCCTTCAGCTTATGATAGTAGCCACGAGGGCGAAGCGCTTTGCTTTGTCCGGTTTTATACAATCGTTCAAAATATCGAAAGGTTAATCTGCCGGATGCTACTCGATCATGGATATACGAATCATGTGTTCCTCCACAGATTACAACATCACTCTCCATGACCAGACGGCTGCATTCCTGCATATCATCATCAAAGTGTCTTACAAAGGGATAGATCTTTTCATCTATTCCCCACCCCATACGAATTCGTTCCTCCTCCATTCGATTCGTTGCAATAAAGATAAAGGATACCTCCTTAGCCTGTGCCATTTCCAATACAAAAGGAAGCTGATGATGTGTCAGATAATTTGATATAAATACGATATTCAACATATGCCTCCTTTTATTGCCTAAAGATTATCCTTCACGATCATCTCATAAACCCAGCATAACATTTTATAGTTCGCTTTTGCATCATGTGTCAGCATCGCTCTTGCGCGTGCGGCCTGTCCCAATGAGATTGCGAGTTCCTCATCCATAAAGATCCGTTTGACGGCATGAACCAGCTCATCAATATGATCCGGCGCTACCATGAGAACTTCTTTCTCATCCTCAGCAAGAGATGCTATTCCACCAACATTCGCGGCAACACACGGCATTCCCAGCAGCATTGCCTCACCTAAGGAATTGGGTGAATTCTCTATGATGGATGGAATTACATACACGCCTGCATTAAGATATCGCTTCATCATCTCCGAAGCATCCAGGGAACCTAAAAACTTCACCTTATTCTCCAGATGATTTTCTTTTATCAGATCATTTAAGTATTTACCATAGGAGGATATTTTAAGTTTCTCCTTCAGACTATGATGTGCCGTTACATTGTCTCCGGCCACGTATAGCAATACATCCGGGAAATCTTCCTGTAGTTGTGCCAGTGCCTGAATCAAAAAATGGATTCCTTTAATCGGATAATTGCCCTGTGCAGCAAAAATCGTATGCCGATGATTCGGCTGTGGTCTCCACATATGTCCGTAAAACTCCGGACGCAGGGTCTCGTTGACTGTATAATATGCACAGGATGGATTGATTTTCTCCATATATGCCTTATCAAAAGCGGTTCTTCCGCATACATGCTCTGCCAGTCTTAGTAATTCAGCCTCATGCTCTCCACGCTGTACAAATTTCTCTTTCTGCTGCCAGATTGTATCCTTTTTCAGAATATCCCGAAATGTTGCGCGTTCTGCCACTTCCTGTGGTATGCCGGCATAATAGACTTTAGCATACAGTTCCATAATTCCCTGCAAATGAATGAGTACCCGTTTCTTCCATTCCTTCACATGCAACATGGCCAGTGTATGAGGATATTCTGTTCCAAAACAATGGATTACATCCGGCAAAAACTCCTCGCAAATCAGTCCCAGCGCAGATTCCAATGAACTATCATAGACTTCCGGATGATTGCTGTCCTCATAGAAACCAAAATAAGCGATCCCATCTACAACACCGTGAATATTTTCCTCCTGCTTTACCGGAAATGCGATACCCAGTTCCATGAACTGATTCTTTTGAACTTCCGCAGCCAATCCAAGAATCCACCCCTCTTTATTGCTTGCCGGGCATTTCAAAGCCTTGGCAATAATGGATGGCATGAGATTACATAACCATAATACCTTCATAGGGATTTCCTTTCTTTTTGGTAACACAGTTTCTTCAGTTTCTGATATAATCCTGACAAATGTTTACTTTTCGCAATTCTTTTTCGCAATGGCTGTAATGTCAGAATCATCGCCAAACGGTACCAATAACATTTTCCCCCTAGATATTTCTTTGTAATAACTTTATGTTCCAAATCTGCTTTCTTCAGATTTTCTTTTGTTTCCGAAAATCCCCCACCTTCATAGGATGCTACAACAACCGGAATATAGTGACACTCTGCTTTCTGTGCATATCTGCACCAGAGAAAATGTTCGTAATCCGCCCGCACGGGATACGTAAGATCATATCCTCTTTGCTCAAATAGTGCTCTGTCATAGAAGCACACCTGATGACACGGAATATTACGATAGCAGACGAAATCAGTTATTGTATGTGCGCAGGAATCAATTAAGCCCTGCGTCCTTCGATATAAATCTCCATAGAATATCCTGGTTGCGTTACCATCCAATGAATTCTTTTTTTGAATAAATTCAGCAACCGTGGATAATACTTCACTGTTATAAAAATAGTCCCCACAATTAAGGAACAGATAATACTCACCCTTTGCTTCTATGACAGCCTGATTCATCGCATCATAGATTGATGTATCCTTTTGTGAGATGATACGAATCTTCTCACTCTCCTGCAGCAGTTCCAAAGATCCGTCTTTGGATTCTCCATCCTTAATAAGAATCTCATAATCATAAAACTGTTGTGCCAAAATACTGTCCACAGTTCTTTTGAGTTCTTCTCCTGCATTAAGGCTGACTACAATAATTGTAAATTTCATGTCTGCCTCCTTATTCAAAAAGCCATGTGGTATATGGCAATATTCTAATATTAATTTCTGCAGCTCTTTGCAAAAAGAGGATAAAATATCCTACCCCCGCAAGAACAATGATTATCGTCCACCATTTACGATGCTTCTTAGGCATATCCTTTAATATCATCGGTATCAGAAATAATTGACTGACATTCAGATAATATCCTATTCTGGAGACAAATGGGACAAAGAAAAAGCAGGAATACAATATCAGTGCACCAACATTTAATTGGAAGAAAAACCTGCACGCTCTGCTGTTTTTTAATGAATATTTATAATAAAGCAGGCACAGCACAATTACTGCCAGGCATCTTGCAATATTGACATAGCTGATTCCCGTGCCCAAAAGATACTCTTCCTCGTTAACATAGGATGGATATAACCATAGTAACAATTTCATATACCCGTTTTTAGCCACTAATCCTGTAATCCCAAGCATTCCAAGGATTAGATAATGCCACCATTTCCAGGTACATTTGGCAACAAAAAACAAAACCAGAACGACAAGCACGGACTTATGAAACAACGATGCCAACACAATCCACAATACAAACTTCATGTAATGTTGATGCAAAAGGTCATACATCGCATACACAACGATTGCCAGTGCCAGATAATACCGAACCGTATTGAACGTTTGAAAATAAAGTCCCAGCGTCATAAACAGGAAAAAGGACATTTTGAAATCTACACTCTGTCGATAAAGTCCTGCCAGAAAAATCAGTATGGTAAAAAAAGCAAATACGCCAAATACAACCAGATAATACTCTCCATCCAAAAAACGGTATATTGCAGTTACAATAAGATTAAACCCTTTCTCTGTAACAACAAAATTACCACATACAATATCATGAAAATGATCGATATACGTCTGATAATCATTTCCTGTTCGAATCCGAAGAACCGATACACCAAAAAGCAATGCAAAAATTCCCGTCAGACAGATTCTGTTAACAACCCATTGTCTTGATCTTAGACGGTCACCCTTGCCTTGTACCTTGTCTATATATTTCACCTGGCAGGCAATCCATACAGATGCCGCTACAATGATACAGTACAAAATCATAGACGCCCTTCCCGGATTCCTTCCTTCATCAAATGCAACGCCTTTGATGCTTTAATATCACGACACATCACTCGCTTCTTACGCAATATGAATACCCATGCAAAAAAAGTTGCCATATTTCGATACAGATAGTGATAAAGCACACCCCGATCAAAAAAGAATTTCTCTGTATATCCCTGAAACCATGTGGATTCGCGTTCTGTTTCTTCTCCGATTTCAATTGGAAGTGCATAAACACGAAAATGCTTCCTTAAGCAGTCACGCAAAAACAAACTATCCTCACCATTACTATACTTGGCGCCACCACCAAATAATGTAGAGAATCTGATCCCCGACTGCCTTAGTATCGGTAGACGAACCGCAAAACTATAAGTCGGATATCTTCCGGAGTTATACCAGCGAACACGACTTTCCTTCTGGATGTAATAGGTGGCACGCTTGGGTGAAACTCTCATATTAAACAACAGCATGTCCGCCTTTTGATGCTGTTCAAAGGCCTGGCATATCTGATCCGCAAATCCTTTGTCGTAAACAATGTCCTCATCAGAAAAAAGAATAATATCCGTATCTGCATCTGTATGCTCCAAAGCAGCATTTCGATTGGCACCTACGCCTCTGCCTGTACAATGGTATACTCTGATGGAATGTTGATTCAATGACAAATTCTGTGTTCTATCCTGATCACACTGATTCACAATAACTGCGTCGCAATCTAATTGCATTCTGTGAATCAGCTGCTCGGGGTTTTGTTGTAATGCGGCAACCAATACCTGTAGCTTCATCTGTTTCCTCACTTGTCCCTATGATAATAAGCAAAGTAAAATACCCGCTCTACATTATTCAAAATCACAGCATCCGGCATGCAGTTCTGATACCGGTAATTTTTCCATTCCTTCGCAATGCATGCACCATCATGGCATCCGGCGGAAATAACTAATATCCACGCATCCATTGCTGATAAAGCAGCATAAAAATCCTCTGTCTCGTTTTCATTTATTACTATGATATGGGCTTCCTTCGGGACACATTGTCCTAATTGTTCCATACATTCCGCATTTCGTTTTGCATTTGACTGCGTAAAAACAACACCAATATTCCTGCAATCCTTGAATTGCTTTAGATTTCTGCGCAGTTCCTCCATGACCTTAAGCTCTGCCTCTTTCTGTTGCTCCTGTCGTTTTCCTGCCAGAAGAGTGCCTGCCACCAGAATGCCAAATCTGCGTTCCAGTTCAGCTTCCGTGTAGACAGAATCATCCATTGCACTGCGATAACAGATGACCAGAATTCCGATGATACCAAATACGACAAATCCGGCGATCAAAACCCGTGACGTATAATTCTTGCCATTTACTTCCTGTGTTGGTGGCTGGTCCCAGATTTCAATTTTTTGAAAACCATCTGTACGTTTTGCAAATGCAATCAATGCAATCCCAAGTGCTTCCTGAATCTGTTCTGCCGTCTGCGGATTGGTCCATTCAACCTCCACCCAGATATACTTGATATCTGACATTGTTGGAATGTTCGCAGCCTCAGCTATTTCCTCCTGCGTAATACCCTCCAGAAGCATTGCAGCCTCTCCCGCAATCTGATCCGTATCCAGAATATCATTCCAGGTATAATCATTATAGAAATCGTGGATATCCCCTACCTGCTCCTGATCAAATGTAATCGCATACAAAACGCGGGATTGATAGAGCTGGCTTTGATTAATCAGATTCACCCACAGCCAGTAAACAGCTCCGCAGAGCAGTGCCCCAAGGATTGCTGTCAAACATATTTTCCAGACATTTTTCCGATTTAACAAAAGGAATCTCTTCCAATCGAATTCTTCCTTCATAAAGTCTTCCATCCGTTACTCTTCCTCTTTCTTCAGTGCTGTCGTCTGTGATGTCTCAACGCCTTCTGTACTTTCTGGTTTGAGGACAATCTTTAATGTCAGCAACATCAGTTTCAGATCCAGCCATACAGAATAATTTTCAATATATGCCAAATCTAATTTCAACTTATCATATGGAGTCGTATTATACTTTCCATACACCTGAGCATATCCGGCAAGGCCTGCTTTAACTTTCATTCGAAATGCAAATTCCGGCATTTCTTCCATATACTCCTTAATAATCTGCGGTCGCTCAGGTCTTGGACCAATAAAGGACATTTCTCCAATCAGAATGTTTACCAACTGCGGTAATTCATCAATTCGCACTGCACGGATGAATTTACCGATTGGAGTAATTCTGCTGTCATTTTTGGCTGCCAGTCTGGCAACACCATCCTTCTCTGCATCTACCTTCATGCTTCTGAATTTCAGTATTTTAAATTCTTTTCCATTCATAGTACACCTGATCTGTTTATATAGAACCGGGCCCCAGTCATAACACTTAATTCCTATTGCTGTCAAAAGCATTATGGGTGATGTGATAATCAATAAGATTACAGCACAGATCAAATCGATACAGCGTTTTGTAATTCGCTGTTCAACATTGAGTGCATACTCTCTAGTCAGGTAAATAGGAGTGTCAAATATATGCATTTCCGTCGTCCCCTTGACCAGAACATCCGGAATCTTAGGCATCATATAAACACGTATGGACTTACCATAACAGAATTTGAGCAATCGGTTGCGCTCTGCCATTGGGATATCCCAGATGACCAATGCATCATAGCGCTTCTGTACTTCCTCACAAATTGCCTCATAACCTTCTGAAATGTCCATACATTTACATATATTATACTTGTCCGGCCTGCTGTTAAATTTCTTAATAATATAATCAACAGAACGGTCTCCTGAAACCAGCAGCATATCTCTTGGTGGAAACATCATGGTATAAACACCCTGACTAATGGCAGTCCAGAGTGCAATCCATACGATATCTGTCGCCATAAGCAATAACATATAATTGGGATTGACTAATTTGGCTGACATAAGGGAAATCACTGCATAAATAATTACATTTACACCAAAGGTTGATAGTGCCTGTGAAAAAAAGACTTCCCAGGCCTTCAGATATCCAATTCTCATGCCACCATACATCTTGGAAATCAGGAACAGAAGGAGTGCATAAATAGCAATTAGCAAAATATCACCCTTGATCCAGAAAATCATTGCTACAGTCTTTTTATATGCCTGAAACCAGCATAATGCAAAAGCTGTTACCTGGGCAGCCAGGCTTAATACCGATAAAAAAAGCATTATTATTCTTCTAGAGGTTTCCAGTTTCCGCATAATCTATGTCACGCTCCCTTTCCAGCGATTATTTCTAAAAGCATCCTAATATTATAACAAACTCAAATTCTTCTGGCAACCGCTCGCACAGCCCATCCAGCTAAGCAGGTTAAGCTCTTCCACCAACCAAGTTGCTCCTGATTGCGATAGAGACTCCAGATTCTCCTGATTGCCTCCAGCTTATTTGAAGAAAGTGATTGTCCGGCTCTACGGTAGATCACAAGATTCTCGTCCAATCCATATGCTGTTATACCACTTCTTAATATTCTCCACCAGGTTGCAGTGTCCTCGCTTTTTACCTCCGGCATAAAAATGCTTTCTTTGTTCAGTTTGTGTAAATCAAACATTACAGTAGAAGTAAAAATAACTGTTCTCGACAACGCTTCCCGATAACTCAGTGTTTGGGGTGCACGAACCACTTTTCCGGTTCCCACAGCATCCGCATCTCCAAATTCATACGAGGTAAACACAAATGCCGCATCCTTTTCTTTCATAAAGTCCAGCGTACGCTTCAGTTTACTCTCACACCATACATCATCAGCATCCAGAAAAGCAAGATACCTGCCTTTTGCCATGGTAATGCCCTGGTTTCTGGCACGTGCCGCACATCCGCCTTGCTGCAGTGGAATGAGCCTGATTCTTGTATCCGTATAAGTCTTCATTTTACTAATACTTGCATCGGTTGATCCATCATCAATGAGTAGTAGTTCAAAATTCTGATAACTCTGTTTTAAAACCGTCTCTATCGTCTTTCCTATATACTTCTCTGCATTATATACAGGAACAACTATACTAATCAAATCTTCCACATCAGTCCTCCTTAGTCATTTCTGACATACATCAAATACTTCGAACTAGATGAATATAAAACAAAAACATCAGATATCTGTTTTGGAATCTCAATTCCACTCAATGCAAAATCATTTTGGGTTAATACCAGGATATCGCATCCACGCTCCAAAGCTGTACTTCCAATTTCAGGCAAGAAAAATGGCGCATGTTCCATCTCCCGATATGCATTTATTGTCTCCTCATCATAAATCTGGTGTAACTGCGTATCCTGTGAGCCCAGCCACAGATCCTTACCATAGAGAAGATTAATATTACCGCTATAAGTCCGCGCATATTGCATAATCTCCTGGTCTCCCCACAGCATAACATTAGGCATCTGATTCTCTTTGCGATACTCCTCAATTATTGTAATCATTTCATATTCACTTTGTGGAATATAAGAGGCATTGGCGATGAACGCATGTCCGTTTCCTGTATAGGATGTTGTTCCGGCTAAAATTAGAATGATTACCATTGCAAATCCAAAAACAACCTTATCTATTCTTTTCTTTACCAATGAAGTAGCACTTACACATACATACATAATTACAGGAGTCGTAGGCAATAACCACAACATCATATTATGCGCCTGTAATTCCGGCAGATATTGATTCACGACAAAGTAATACAACGGGTTAATTACAACCAGAAGGATTGCCAACGCATACCAGAACAGGTATCCGCTTTCTGTTCCCTTGTTGAATTTACTATACCACAGTGCAATCAACCCCGTTAGAAACAGCGCAGACAGACCTTCACTTCCTCCAGCCATTTCAAAAGCCTTCTGAATAGTCTCCATCATCGTTTTCGCATCCTCCTTCCCAATTTATAAATCATCGCAATGAAGGATGCAATCACAATCGCAATCAGAATAGGAATACAGCCCTTTTGCACATCTGTCAGGCATAGGGAACCCAGAATTGTGATTATCAGGTAAATGCAGGAACGCATCTTTTTATTGCCATAAATCTGATAACACAGATACACTGCATATGGAATCAGAATCGAATAAATAAATGTCTCTCCCCGGAATCCGCAATACATTTGATAATAGAAAATACAATCCGGCGCAAACGATCCACAAATATTCAATAATCCAATTCCCACAAAAAATGCCGCTTTCTTAACTTCTTTATTCTCTGCCTTCTGAAAGAATAGATTGGCCCATAAACTATAAACCATGTAGCTTAAGCCAAGACACCACAAAGGAGCAATACGGTATACAACCTCAGCAGCATGTCCTCCACAAAGTTTGCTCCAAAAAGCATACAGAAGTGGTAATGTCACCAGTTTTCCTCGAAAAGTAATACCATATACAAAAGTTGTTCCCATTCCGGGATGATTCTCATAAATCAAATTAGAAGCTAATGTGGTATTCACTGTTTCAACTGTAAAATCTCCCGTAGTATCCGGCATCAGGAAGAAAAAGCAAACAACCTGCAATGCAAATACAACGCAGGCTGTAATGAACGGTGAGGGTGTAATCAGTTGTTGCGGTAAAAAATCTGTTGAGATACTTTTCGCACAGAAAACAAGTGATACTGCCAAAAGCATTAAATGAATTGCACAGAAAATTCTGGTTACAGCGTCAAAGGGTGCCAACAGCTTAATCGCCGGCAAAATCAATGCTTCCCAGATAAGAATGACAATAAGCGTGCCATTTAAGCACGTTTCCATTGGGTTCTTCTCATAATCTCCAAGTAATTTCTGACCAAGTTTTCCAATCAGATATGCTGTAACCAGCATGAAAACCGGTAGTAAATATACCATACACTAAGTCCTTCCATTCCCCACACTATGCTATATTGTAGCATACCTGAAATATAAAATAAAGAGTCCCAAAGAAGCGGACTCTTTATTCCTGAATTTTTAAAATCACAAAATCGGTATGGCAAATCACGCATTTATGCTTCCCATTCCATCATTTGTTCTAGTCGAATACGATCTACAATTCTTGCAATGCATTCGCTATTGGATAGACGTTCCCGTCCGACTCGATTAACATAACCAAACTCTTTGGCAAAGAATTCCGAGTCTCCATTGCGCCATGCAACCTCTATTGTATTACGAATCCCCCTTTCGACCTTTTGCTCTGTTGTTACATACTCCTTTGCAATTGCCGGATACAGGAGTTTTGTTACACTACTTACAGTGTCATTCTCCAGCAACAAGATTACTATGGCACTTCTTAAATAATAATAACCATTTAGATGCGCCGGTACTCCCATTTGATGTAACAATCCGGTAACTTTTACAATAAGCTTAGTTCGCTTATACTTGGATGTAGGCAAGAGTTGCTACCCCCTTTCCGCTCATATTTTTAGTAATGTGCAGCCCTTGTTTTGCCAAATATATTTTAACATCTTGCATATTCCAGAAATAGTGTCAAAAAACGCGTACAAGCTTAAAATTGCTGTTTTTTAAGAATTCTACCGTTTTCTTTTTACATTCTGGCTGTATCAACATTATCCTTAAACCACTGATAGGCCAATTCGATTCCTTCTTCCAGCTCTACCTTATGTGTAAATCCAAGGTTATGCAGCTTCGTAACATCTGTTAATTTTCTTGGTGTTCCATCCGGCATATCCTTATTCCATACCAGTTCGCCCTCAAAACCAACAACACGTTTTACCGTCTCTGCCAGTTCTTTAATGGTAACTTCCTTTCCTGTACCAATATTTACATGCTGTTCTCCATCATAATTTTCCAGAAGGAATACACACGCATCTGACATATCATCCACATACAGGAATTCACGAAGTGGGGTACCGGTTCCCCATAGTTCGACTGTTTTGGCATTTGTCACCTTGGCTTCATGGAATTTACGAATCATTGCAGGCATAACATGAGAGCCTTGGAGCTCATAGTTATCATGCGGGCCATACAGATTGGTCGGCATACAGCTGATAAAATTATCACCATACTGTTTCTTGAAGAAACGACACATCTCTAATCCTGAGATTTTAGCAATTGCATAGGCTTCATTCGTTACTTCCAAAGGCCCCGTTAGCAATGCATCCTCAGGGATTGGCTGGGGTGCCATTTTGGGATAAATACAGGTGCTTCCAAGGAATAACAGCTTCTTTACCTTATAGTCATGACAGCATTTAATCACATTACACTGAATCTGCATATTCTCATAAGCAAATTCTGCGGGTGTTGTATTGTTCGCATTAATTCCGCCAACCTTGGCCGCTGCCAGAACAACAACATCAGGCCGCTCTTTCTCAAAGAAATCACGAACATCCTGCTGTTCTAAAAGATTCAATTCTGCATGTGTGCGTCCAATAACATTCTGATATCCCTTTTTATTTAATGATCTTACAATTGCACTTCCTACCAGGCCTCTATGTCCGGCTACATAAATCTTATCACTTTTTTCAATTTGCATTTTCTGCCTCCATTATTGCGGTTTTTGACTCAAGACCACAAACATTTATTAAACGTTACCGCTATCAAGATAGTAGTATAATTTACTTCTCTATGTCAATACTTCCAACTTGAATTTTCCTTGAAAAATCCTTTTCCCACGCTTTTCCTTTCATGTTTTTCTTGCCTTTTTGCTTACTCCCCTCTATAATAGGAATGTAGGGGGTATTACATGAACTATTTTGAAGCACTGATTCACAACGAAATACTAATGTCTGCGTTAAGCGGTTGGTTTACAGCGCAGATTTTGAAAACAATATTGCATTGTATTGTAACGAAGACCTTTGTTGCCGAGCGATTAGTCGGAACCGGAGGCATGCCAAGTTCTCATTCAGCAACTGTCTGTGCTTTGGCAACCGCTACATTTATTAATTTTGGTATTTCAAGCGTTGAGTTTTCCATTAGTCTTGTATTTGCAATTGTCGTAATGTATGATGCACTTGGCGTCAGACGTCAGGCCGGCAAACAGGCTAAGGTTTTAAATGAGATGATGGAATTATTTAATACGCTGGGAAAAACCATGACAGCCGAAGAACGTTTAAAGGAGTTTATTGGACATACTCCATTTCAGGTTCTGATTGGTGCGATTATTGGTATCGCGCTCGCCATATTTCTTTGCAATGTTCTCTAACCAGATGATTATTTAACGTCATATCAGATTCATAGATAAAAGCCTCCAAGATTACTTGGGGGCTTTCCTTATGAAAACACACTTAAGCATTAAGCAGCTAATTTTTCCATACTCCACTATCCATATACTCTTTCAAGG
>JAKQFQ010000345.1 GCA_029558315.1 Bacillota bacterium | reverse complement strand
TTCGTTAACCAATCTGCGGACAAGCTACATACGGGATGCATCACGAAACATGGATCGAAGCATCTTCGGTGGATCATGGTCCAGGTTGCTCATGCCGCTTCCAAAAAAATTGGCTCGAAGCTAAGGAAGTTCTACCTGCGGGTTAGAGCTAGAAAAGGAGCCAACGTGGCAATAGTGGCTCTGGCCAGAAAGATCCTATGCATACTTTACCATCTCTTGATGAATCAGGAAATGTACGAAGAACCTGGGGCTGCAAGGAAAACCAGACCGAATAGGCTTGATCAATCGACCACTCAGAGAGAGTTCACAGCTCAGGAGATGATAGACATCCTTAAACGGAGTGGCTATGAAATTAGGAAAATTGATCGAGGGGCATGCGGCTGACATGCCCTTAAATCAGTATTGGTGAAGTGTTTCTCATGCGAAACGCAGAAGCAGAGCAATTAGAGCATTCCCAAGTGATCAATCCCTGCTGAGATTTGCATGATGCATCATAATAAAATAGTTATTGCGCTGGCCACTATTTTAATTTAATCATTTTTAGAATTCTTTTCGCCAGCTTTTTCATCTAATTTTCTTGATGATTTAAGCGATCTCAAAGTTTTTTTTGGCTTTGCAGTCTCCGACATGTCTGGGAGTAATGATTTTTTTATGGATTCTTGCTGCTTAGTATAGCAAGTTAATGCAGGAGATATTAACTTCTTCATGTTCTCCTGTTGCACAAGATAATCAGCAAATGCAGGAGATATTAACTTCTTCATGTTCTCCTGTTGCACAAGATAATCAGCAAATGCAGGAGATATTAACTTCTTCATGTTCTCCTGTTGCATAAGATAATCAGCAATTGCAGGAGATATTAACTTCTTCATGTTCTCCTGTTGCTCAAGATAATGAGAAAATGCAGATTGCCTTAAATCTTCAATTTCTTGTGCTTTGGATTCTTCTTCTGTCCTATGTTCTTCTACCTCTTCAATATATTCTTTCTTAATACTTGTTTTTAAATATTTATTGGAATACATTAAGAACTTATCCAGAGCATACATATAAAATATTTCTTTAGTATTACGATTGAACTCTGAAATTAATTCTGGTCTAGGACCAATTTGTTTACTGGAGGGGGGCTTCCACCACCAATCTTTCTTTGTTTCATTAGTGACAAGAATTACAGGCAGTTTTTTTTCTTTGGCCATGTCAATAATTTGAAACCATAATATAAGATCTCCATAGATTTTAATGCCTTTTTTTTCAGGATTGTCTTTGTCTTCAAATCCTGGTGGTAATTCCTGCGAATATCTTAATAATCCATGTGTCATCGGTTAAGCCCACCATTCCTCTGTGTATCTCCTTCTATTCACATGCGGGTCGAGTGCTTCACTGAAGCTAATTCTCAATGAAGTTATAAAAGAAGTATCCAATCCCAGATATTCAAGAACATCTGCCAA
>JAKQFQ010000343.1 GCA_029558315.1 Bacillota bacterium | reverse complement strand
AATTGTGAAAGTATGGTAAAACAGTGTCAAGCATTTTTCCTTGTGGTATATAAGGACATTATCATAAATGGTTCATAATGTAATTGTGAAAGTATGGTAAAACAGTTGACAAACATATTGTGACTTAATATACTTGATATGTCTTTTTTAGATAGTATTTTGATTTTGGAAGAACAAAGGAGACTACGAGATGTTAGATAAGATTGCAGAGATGATTGCAGAGCAGTTACATGTTTCACCAGGAACTATAATTACAGAAGATACGAACTTTAAGCAGGATTTGAGAGCAGATTCTTTTGAATTGATGGAGCTTGTAATGGCGCTTGAGGAAGAGTATGGAATCAAAGTTGATGATGAAGATCTCGAGACGTTTGAGACTGTTGGCGATGTTATGAATTACATCAAGAATCAGGGAATCGACGAGGAATAAGAATCATCAATACTTGTATCAGGTAAGTAAAAGGCGTGTCCATGGACACGCTTTTCTATTTTGGCGGTATATGATACAATAAGACTGCCGAAAAAAGCCCGTGTAGAGGATGACTATAAACTGCGTTTATGGTATAGACTGCCGGGCGAAGCCCGTGTAGAAAGGAACATAAAAATGGAACAGATTATGACCAACCGTTTGGACCGCGGTTTTATGAGATATCAGAATGAATTTGAGGAAGCTGCACTGCGTGTGCTGCGTTCCGGATGGTATATTACAGGCAGGGAGCTGACTGCGTTTGAAGAGGCATATGCAGCCTATTGTGGGGCATCCTATTGTGTGGGGTGTGGCAATGGCCTGGATGCCCTGACCTTAGCCTGTCGCGCAATCGGCTGTGGCAAGGGCGATGAGGTAATTGTACAGGGCAACACTTTTATTGCAAGTGTTATGGGAATTTCGATTGCCGGTGCCACACCGGTATTTGCAGAACCGGATGAAAATTATCAGCTTGATCCGGCGGGAATAGAAGAAAAGATTACAGAGAATACCAAGGCTGTGATGGTAGTTCATTTGTACGGACAGGCTGCAAAAATGGAGGAGATAGCGGCTGTCTGCAGGAAGCATAAGCTAAAGCTCATAGAGGACTGCGCGCAGTCACATGGTGCCCGTTATCATGGGAAAATGACGGGAACCTTTGGAGATATTGGCTGCTTTTCTTTCTATCCGTCTAAGAATCTGGGATGCTTTGGCGATGGTGGTGCAGTTATTACCAACTCTGAGGAATACAGGGACAGGATAAGACTGCTTCGTAACTATGGAAGCAAGGTTCGTTACTACAACGAAGAGGTTGGTATGAATTCCAGACTGGATGAGATTCAGGCGGCATTACTGTCTGTACGTTTAAAGCATTTGCCGGAGTTAATTGAAGAGAGAAGAGAGCTGGCGAAGCGTTATTTAGCAGGAATACAGAATGAAAAGATACATTTGCCACAGCTGCAGGAGGGCGCAGATCATGTATTTCATCAGTTTGTTCTTCGGTGTAAGGACAGGGATGCACTGATGAAATATCTTGAGGAACGAAAGATCAGTACGATTATTCACTATCCGGTGCCGCCGCATTTGGCACAGGCATATGCTGATCTTGGCTATCGGGAAGGCGATCTTCCAATTACGGAACGTTATGCGAAGGAAGTCGTATCGATTCCGATGTTTAATGGGTTGACGAGGGAAGAACAGGATTATGTAATTGATGCTATTAATGCATTTTAGGAGAGCAAATGACACAGACGAGAGTGGAAGAACAATTGAATAAAGCACTTCCGGAAGATGCCATTTCCATTATGGAACAGATTAATGCGGCCGGCTATGAAGCATTTGTAGTCGGAGGGTGTGTTCGTGATGTCTTGCTTGGCAAGGCTCCATCAGACTGGGATATTACAACATCAGCTAAGCCGCAGGAGATTAAGAAGATTTTCAGACATACAATCGATACCGGAATTCAACATGGAACGGTTACGGTATTAAAGAAGCATGGTGAGAAATACACAGGTTATGAGGTGACGACATACCGTATTGATGGGGAGTATGAGGATGCGAGACATCCCAAAGAGGTAACATTTACCGGCGATCTTTCCAAGGACCTGGAACGACGGGATTTTACGATTAATGCGATGGCATATCATCCCAAGTCCGGACTGATTGATCTGTTTGGTGGATGCGAGGATTTGGATGCCTCATTAATTCGTTGCGTTGGTGACCCGATGGAGAGATTTGGTGAGGATGCACTTCGTATGATGCGTGCGATTCGATTTGCAGCACAGTTGGATGCAACGATTGATCCGGTTACCATGGAAGCGATTCGTGTATTGGCTCCGACCATTGCGAAGGTGAGTGCCGAACGTATTCAGACAGAGCTGGTAAAGCTGATGATGTCAGATCGACCAGCTGATTTTATCCTGTTCTATCAGAGTGGTCTGTCGAAATATTTTCTGCCGGAGTATGAGGATGCAATGGTGACTGAGCAGGACAATCCGCATCATTGCTATACGGTTGGTGAGCATATGCTGCATGCGACCATGAAACTGAACCTTGAGGCATTGGCGAGGGAATATCAAGGAGAAGAGTTCCTAAAGGCGAAGAGATATCTGCGATTGACGATGCTATTGCATGACATTGCAAAACCCAGGAATAAGACAATAGATGAAGCCGGAATCGGACATTTTAAGGGACATCCACAGGATGGTAAGAATATGGTCAGGGATATCCTGCAGAGACTCAAATTCGACAATGAGACGATTCACATGGTCATGGGACTTACGCAATATCATGATCGTGAGATCCTGTCGGAGGATAAGGCGATGCGAAGAGCCATTCACCAGCTGGGAGAGCAATATTTTCCCCTCATTTTCTATGTCAAGGAAGCTGATGTGTTGGCACAGAGTGATTATCGAAGGCAGGAGAAGCTGGACTTTATCAAAGGAGAGCGGGAGATTTATCAGTTGGTAAGACAGGAAGCACAATGCGTTAACCTAAAGGATCTTGCGGTAAACGGCGCAGATCTTATAACTGCCGGAATGAAGCCGGGTAAGTTGCTGGGTGAAGTTCTGCAAAACATGCTTCAGGAAGTATTGGATGATCCAAAGAAAAATGACAAAGAATATCTTTTAAAGAAATATTGCAGCAAAGACATCTAACAGACATACTTTTTCATAGTTGTTCATAGGATAGAGAATGGAAAGGCAGGTAATCCTATGAATGACAGGGCAATCAGTATACTGGACAATTATGAATTTCATGTGCTTCGGACTTATAAAGGCCGGAGCGCTATTATTTGTGAGACCGATCAGGGACTTAAGGTAATACGTGAGTATAGTGGAACGGAGGATCGAATTGCGGGAATCGATGATCTCCTTAGAACAGTTCGTGAGAATTCCGGATACTTCATGGATGCCTATGAAAAGACGAAGGAAGGTAATTATATTACTCGCGATAGGGATCAGGTGACCTATATCGTCAAGGATTATATAGAGGGAAGAGAGTGCTCAGTGCGTGAAAAGGCGGATATTTGTGCTGCATTTGCGCATATGGCGAAGATGCATCGTGTGATGCGGGTACCAAGGTCGGGAGAAATGCATAAAGGCAATGGGAAATTGGCAGCGGAGATTAAGAGACGTAATTCGGAGCTGCAATATGTACGTAAATATCTTAGAAAAAAGAGCAACCGCCAGAACTTTGAGAATTATCTCAATCAGAATTTTGAACCATTTATGACACGTGCGTCAGAATTAGAACGGGCAGTAGAGAAGGAAGATTTTACGATGTTTTACGATTGGATTGCCACAGAAGGAATCTTCTGTCATGGCGATTTTCAACATCATAATCTGGTGGTGACAGCCAAAGGTTATGAACTTCTTAATTATGAGAAGATGCAATTCGACAGTGGAGTCAGAGACATTTCCCTGCTGCTTCGTAAGGTTATGGAGAAGAATTCATGGTCATCGGAACTATGTAAAATCTGTCTGGATGCCTATGAAACAGTGTTGCCTCTCACAGTAGACGAGAAAAAGCTGCTCTGCTATCGTCTGTCTTATCCGGAGAAATTCTGGAAGATAGTGAACTATTATATGAACTCCCGCAAAGTCATTATCCCGGGCAAACACATCGAGAAACTGCAAAGTGTGTTGGAACAGGAGGCGGCAAGAAAGATGTGTATTGAGTATCTAGAGAGGATGCTTTAACAGAGGCATGACGATGCTTTAACAGAGGCATGACGAAGTTTGATTCCCTACGCCACCTATGTTACAATAGGTGGCGTAAATCATTCATGACAATAATAGTATTAGCGACAATTCATTGTTTATAGTAACTTCTGTGATAAGCATGAAGTATAAAGAGGTACTACTTTGAGAAAAACAAGATTTCTTATTAGTTGGATAATGGTGGTTCTATTGTGCAGCGCCTGCACGGTGAATCGCCCGAATACGGTATCAGGAGCATCTATTGATACAGGGTTTGTGGCAGCGGTTCCCGGTAACTATGATTCGGCAGACACGGCAGTGCTGATTTCCAGAGATATGGAGGCGATGACAATGTGCTTCCTGAATCTTGAACTGGGCAGGCAATATACATTGTGCTATGACGGTGCTACGACATTTGCCGATAAATACGGACAGGGGATGTCTCTGGAACAGGTACAGGATGGCGATGTGGTCAATGTGACGTTTATGAAAGACCGTAAACGTCTCAATAGCCTGCAGTTGTCCGCAGATGCATTTGTCATGCCGCAGGTGGAGAACTTCACGATTGCTGCAAATGACCGGACAGTCATATTAAATGGCGAAGAATATACCTGCAGCAAAGACCTTGTAGTCCTGTCAGATCAGGGCGTGGGCGAGCTGATGGATGTCAACTCGGTTGATGTGCTTCGCATCTGTGGGTCTGACCATACAATCTACAGTATCAATGTCATGAAGGGACATGGATATCTCAGACTGGAAAATGATTCCTATTTTATCGGAGGCTGGATTGAGGTGAATCAAAGACAGATCTGCCCAATTGAGAGTGATATGCTGCTTGCAGTTCCGGAAGGAACATACCCGGTTACGGTATCTAACAGCGGTTCAACCGGAACGGCGACAGTTAACATTATGAGAAATGAAGAATATTCCTTAGATGTCAGCGAGTGGCAGGGTGAGACGAAATTTGGTGACGTGATATTTACCGTTACTCCAGGCAGCGCGCGCGTCTATGTGGATGGGAAAGTGGTTGATATTTCGGAGGCGGTTAATCTTCCCTATGGAATTCATCAGCTTATCGTGATGGCCGATGGCTATACGACCATTAGTAAATACATTAAGGTCCAGACAGAGGATTCCAACATTAACATTGTGATGGAGCAGGCTACAGATGCAACGGATTTGGAAAGTGTCTCTACGAATGGAACTATTTCCACCAATACATCAGTTTCCACCAATACGTCAGTTTCTGGCAATGTGTCGGGGAATACGACACCAACAGAGACACCGTCTTTAGTACCTTCGGCATCACCATCCCCCAGTCCAAGCCCGCTGCCGAGCACGAATCCATCCGCATCGGCTGCAGTGGCAAGCAATACCTATCAGGTAACTATTACGGCACCGGAAGGGGTAGAGGTTTATAAGGATGGAAGCTATATTGGACTTACTCCGGTAAGCTTTGCCAAGGTGGAAGGCACTTATGTTATTACACTTCGTAAAGACGGATATCAGACGAGAAGTTATACAATAACAGTGGACAATGCAGAGAAGGACATTAATTATTCATTTTCCGCACTGATTTCTATCTGACAGGAAGGGAGAATTCTATGGAGCAGAAGAAGGAACAGGAAGGTCAATTGCAGGAACTGATGGATATTGTAGAGAAGCTGCGGGCAAAGGACGGCTGCCCCTGGGACCGTGTACAGACTCATGATTCATTAAAATCCTGTGTGGTCGAGGAAGCCGCAGAATTAACAGCAGCAATAAGAATCTATGACCAGACAGGCTCCTGTGAGAATCTGCGTGAGGAACTGGGAGACCTGCTGTTACAGGTCGCAATGCATAGTCAGATTGCCAAGGAGGAAGGACTATTTACCATAGAAGATGTCATTCACGAGGTCAGCGAGAAAATGATCAGGAGACATCCACATGTCTTTATGGATACAACAGTGAAGGATAACGGTGAAATCCGTGCCAATTGGGAGGAAATCAAGGCGAAGGAGAAGGAGGGCAAGGATTGGATTCCCTCTCCGCTTCGTGAGATTCCGCCGGAATTCCCGGCCTTGACGCGTGCAGTGAAAATTGTAAAAAAGGTGGACAAGCTGTATGAAAGTCAGCCTGATGCAGAAGAAAACTGTGATTTGATAAGCAATCTGTTAGAGCCTTTGAAAGAAGCAGTTAAAGAACAGGATCAGGAAAAGACCAAACAATTATTGGCGGCTGTACTAATACAGCTTTCCGGATTGGCATATCATACCCAAATATCCTTAGAACAGGTACTGACAGACCAAATCGAAGATATTATTGAGCGTTTTGAGCCAGATAGTGGAAGTAATATTATTAAAAGTTAACAAAAACCCTTAAAATCCCATAAATAGGCATAAATATATTGACAAATAGGCAAAAAACTAATATAAAAGACATAGACCTTTTTACAGGTCAATACAATAAAATCTCAGGAGGAGTTCTATAATGAACAAGACAGAATTAGTAGCAGCAGTTGCAGATAAAGCTGGTATCACAAAGAAAGATGCAGAAGCAGTTGTAGCAGCATTCACAGAGACAGTTACAAAAGAATTAAAGAAGGGCGGAAAAGTTCAGTTAGTTGGTTTTGGTACATTTGAAGTTACCAAGAGAGCAGCTAGAACAGGCCGTAACCCTCAGACAGGTGCAGACATGAAGATCCCTGCTTCCAAAGCACCTAAATTCAAAGCTGGTAAGGCATTCAAGGATGCATTAAACTAATCAGAGATTGAATTCTTGGCAGTTACCGCAAGGTGACTGCCTTTTTTCATGTAATAGGATAATACTCGTAGGGCAAAGCTATTCTGGATAAGGAAAGGAACTATTATGAGACTGGATAAATACTTAAAAGTATCACGTTTGATTAAGCGACGCACCATTGCAAATGAAGCCTGTGATGCAGGAAGAGTAACCATCAATGATCGTCCGGCCAAAGCGTCCGTGGATGTTAAGGTAGGCGATGTGATAGCAATTCATTTTGGAAATAAAGAGACCAGGGTTAAGGTACTGTCTGTACAGGATGCCATTCGTAAGGAAGATGCAGAGAATATGTTTGAGTACTTAGCATAAACGATTCGACCTGCTCATATATTGAAGGAGAGACAGTCATAGTGATTCTGTATGGACATATGGCGAAATGATTCGAAACGGAGCAGAAGGATGGAAGATTTGACTGGTACCTCGAAGAAGAATCATAAGATTATCATTGGCAACCGTCAAACAACGAACATCAGTGGTGTTCTGGATGTGTGTTCCTTTGATGAGCTGGTTATTGTTCTGGATACAGAAAGAGGAATGCTGACCATTCGTGGGAATGAACTTCATGTTAATCGCCTGACTCTGGAAAAGGGAGAAGTTGACATTGAAGGACGGATAGACAGCTTGAGTTATTCCGATGGAAGCGGAGGTAAGAACAGCAAAGAATCTGTGTTTGAGAGAATCTTTAGATGATGCAGGATTATATCAGACAGGAGTTATGGCTCTTTGCGTGGGGCGCAGCCTTTGGCTGTGCACTTGCTTTTCTTTATGACTGTTTTCGGATTCTTCGAAGAGTGTTTTCTCATTCTCTGTTATGGATCACAGTTGAAGATGTAATTTATTGGTTAATATATGGCAATGTATCTTTTGTTTTTCTGTATTGGATAGATGATGGTAAGATACGCCTGTGCGCTGTTTTAGCGGCGTCTCTGGGCACGCTCTTATATGAACTGACAATAGGACCGATAGTAGTCAGAATCGCCTCAAAAGGGCTGATATGGGCTTGCAATATATTAAAAAAGTGGAAAAGATGGTTGACGGTGGCCTTTTCAAAAGGTATCATTAAGTTATGTAAACACTTTCGGATTGGTAAGAAGAAGAGGAAGCAAGAGAATGGCCCAAAGAAAGAAAAAAAGATGCCAAAGAAAAACGGCATTTAGAACACCACAAAAGAATAATAAACTGGGTTTGTTTCTGACAGTTGCGACAATGTGCCTATTAGTAGGAATGTTTGCGTTAAAGAGTATATCATTACGCCAATCGAAGGATACTCTTAATCAGCAGATTGCGGATATGGAAGAAAAGGTTGCCGAGGAGGAAGAACGGGCAACACAATTGCAGGAGTTTGAGACTTATACGCATACGAAGAAATATGCTGAAGAGGTGGCTAAAGAAGTTCTTGGATATGTGTATGATGGCGAGATTATCTTTCAGTTAGATGAATGATTTGTAATATAATAATGTGACTTTGGTGTGCAGAGTATAATAAAGCGCCCTTACCAATCAGTTGGTAAGGGCGTTAATATTTATTTCTTTTCTAAACATTCCTTGAGAGAACTAAACAGCTTGTTGGCATCGATGGGCTTGGTAGTGTAATAATTGATTCTGGCTTCACGAGCTTTCTCGATATCATCGGTAAATCCGTTAGCGGATACTCCGATAATAGGGATTGATAGAGCATCTTCCTTACCGGAGGTCCTGATTTTGGTAGCTGCTTCAATCCCATCCATATTCGGCATTCTGATATCCATGAGGATACAGTCAAATGTTTTGACCGGAGAATCCAGGAAGAGTTTCAATGCTTCTAATCCGTCACAGGCTTCTGTTGATGTGATACCCTGGTGGGAAAGAATGGTATTGAGAATGGTGCGGTTCATAGCATTATCATCTACAACCAATGCATGGAGTCCATTGAGGGAAGCTTCTTCCGTCTTTGGAATTTCCGGTGTGGTTAAGGCTTCTCTGCGGTTTAAGATAACATGAATGGTAAAAGTGGAGCCTTTCTTTGGATCGCTTTCTACCTTCACATCACCGCCCATCAGCTGAATTAGATTATAGGCAATAGAAAGACCGAAGTTTGGCTGCTCAGATACGGCATCATTTGGCGCGTGTGTAACAGGGATCGACTTAAAGAGGTTACTTAACTCATCAACGGTATATCCGACTCCGTTATCCTTAATTGTGAAGCAAAGAGATGACTGGTTACCAATAATTGCATCCTCATGGGCGTGTAGAGCAATCGTGCCACCTGATTTGGTATGATTGATGGAATCTGTCAGGAAGTTAACCAGGATCTGTTGAAGCTGTAAACGATTACCGCAGTAGGTTGGCGAGAATGTTCCGTCCATTACAACAGAAAAGTCAATTCCGGCTACCTTCGAACTTGGACACATTAAATCATTTACAATATCAATAACATCTTTCAAAACAAATGTTTCGGAGGAATCACCCGAAAGATCACCTTTCGACATCTCCGAAATATCTGATACGATGGAACTCATATATTTCACAGCCTCTGTAATCTGCTCGATAGATTCGTTTAATGCAGCTGCATCAGATTTCTGTGCTGCAGCCTGATCCAGTAATTTACTGATGGTTGCAAGCGGAGTGCTGATCTCGTGTGAAATACGTGATAAGAAATCGCTTTTTGCTGTGATTGCCTGCTGTGCAAGAGAGAGCTGCTGCTCCGTACTTTTAAGCATTGCCAGACCCTGTTTCTGCGTTGTTACATCAACCAGGGTGATAACGCAGCCAAGAATCTTGTTCTCTGTGGTACGGTAAGGTGCAACACGCATGAAAAAGACGTTAGTGTAAAATTATAGTTGGCAAATAAGACAGAGTCTGCAGTTATGTAAATCAAGAAAGGAAGCAGAGATAAAATCTCTACTTCCCAATCATACAGTTTTTCTTTATGATATTAACGAC
>JAKQFQ010000341.1 GCA_029558315.1 Bacillota bacterium | reverse complement strand
TGCCTTGCCCTCTCTTCCTTTGAAGATAAAGTTATTGTCATTGATTCCCACCATCTTTCTACCGGAATGGGACATTTGCTCTTACGCGCTGTGCAGCTAAAAGATGCTGGAAAAGAAATCGAAGTAATTCAGGATGAACTTCTAAAAATGCGTAATCGAATTTCAACTTCTTTCATCGCATACAGTGCAGATTATCTATTTTATAATGATAAAATTTCCAAGAATATAGCCGCCCTGTGCCGTTATTTTAAGATTCATCCCATACTAAAATTTGCAAAGGACGGACGAATGGTTCTTGGCGGATTTCATATGGGAAGCTACGAGGAAGCTGCCAATCGATACATTGCACATCAGCTGAAACATCACAAATATATTGATCGAAGCTGTCTGTTCATTACACATGCCGGTTGCAGCACGAAACTACTTCGTAAAGTACGGGATAAAGTTGAAAAATATAACTGTGTTGACAATATTCAGATAACGACGGCATCAGCAACAGTATCATGTAACTGTGGTCCAAATACATTTGGTCTTTTGTTTGTACAGACAGACCACTAAGCAAACTTACGCAGGATAAGGGACAAGGAGATACCTATGAAACACATTTTAATCGTGGATGATAACAAAGAAAATCTGACTGCAGCTCGTCTGGTATTGAATGACACCTATAAAATAACAGCGGTCACTATGGGAATCCAGGCACTGAAATTTCTCGAAAACAATCGTGCAGATCTTATTCTGCTTGATATTAACATGCCGGAAATGGATGGATTTGAAGTTATGAATCAGATCCAATCCAATAAAGATTTACTTGATATTCCTATTGTGTTTCTCACTGCGGACAGTGATGCAAAAACAGAGAGTAAATGTCTGGAATGTGGTGCCTTAGACTATATTGCCAAACCATTTGTCCCTGCTGTTATGCGTTCCAGAATCAGTCGTATATTGGAACTGGAGGATCTACGTAAAAGTCTGGCCGATCGTCTGCAGCAGAAGATGCAGGAAGTAACAGAGATTAAGAGCAAATCCCAGCAGGATGCACTTACCGGCCTGTGGAATCGAAGCTATACCGAAGATTGTATCGATAAAATTCTTGATAATGGTGGAACCGGAGCTGTATTTATGATTGACATGGATAATTTTAAGGCAGTCAATGATAATTACGGACATATCGCCGGCGACCAGGTTTTGAAAATGTTTGCAGATTCCCTTCGTACCTTCTCTTCAGAGGGAGATGTTGCCTGTCGAATCGGTGGTGATGAATTTGTCCTGTTTATTCGTAATCAGACTTCCAAGACCGACCTGTCTAACAAAGCTTCCGATATCATATCCGATATCTGCTATAAACTTGAGCAGTGTAAATATGAAACCAATACCTCTGTTTCCATCGGTATTGCGCAGTTTCCTGAAGACGGTAAGACCTTCAAAAGCCTCTACAATGCTGCCGATAAGGCTCTCTACTATGTAAAGCAAAATGGTAAGAACTCCTACTATTTCTATGGTGAACATAGTGAGACCGAAAACACGCGTATGAGCCGTACTGTTGATCTGAACTATCTGCGGGAGATTATGACCAGAACTGATTCAACAAAGGGTGCCTATATGCTCGATTATG
>JAKQFQ010000314.1 GCA_029558315.1 Bacillota bacterium | reverse complement strand
GTGTGCTCTTCCGATCTCGTGAATATTCTTCCGGAGACAGTGGTATCCTTATGCAAAGAGGTTAAAAATATTGTTGGTGTGAAGGATGCAACAGGTAACTTTACACAGCTTGCGAAGCTGATGGCTCTTGGGGAGAACGATGTAGATTTATACTCCGGTAATGATGATCAGGTAGTTCCTTTGTTAGCACTTGGCGGCAAAGGCGTCATCTCTGTATGGGCCAATGTTGCACCAAAACAGACGCATGATATGTGCCGGAAATTTTTCGAGGGAGATGTGGCAGGCAGCAGAAAGCTGCAGTTAGAAGCGATTGATTTAATCAGTGCTTTATTCTGCGAAGTTAATCCAATCCCGGTAAAGAAAGCAATGAACCTGATGGGACAGAATGCAGGAATCTTAAGAAGACCGTTAACCGAGATGGAACCGGACAATGCAAAACGTCTGGAAGAAGCAATGAAGAAATATGGTATTTTGTAAATAAAAGGGCAGGGAGTTTTCCCTGCCTCTTACATAACTACAGCAAGTAATTATGTGCAACATAATACTTTGCTTGTACTAGAGTAAACTTTGGAGGAAATTCATATGACAAGAGTAATTATGCATGGGTGCAATGGAAAAATGGGACAGGTAATCACAAATCTGGTGAAAGCAGATCCGGAGATTGAGATTGTAGCAGGAATTGATCTGTCAGATCATATTCAGAATGAATATCCTGTATTTGCCAGTCTGTATGATTGTAATGTAGAAGCAGATGCTATCATTGATTTTGCATCTGTAAAGGCTACAGATACAATGCTTGATTATTGTGAAGAAAAGAAAATGCCGGTGGTTTTATGTACAACAGGTCTTTCAGAAGAGCAGATTAAGAGAGCCAAAGAGGTTACTTCAACCAAGACTGCAGTGCTCAAATCTGCAAATATGTCTCTTGGAATCAATATGCTGCTGAAACTGTTAAAGGAAGCAGCGGATGTACTTGCTCCAGCGGGATTTGATATAGAAATTGTTGAGAAACATCATAATCAGAAGGTCGATGCGCCATCAGGAACCGCTTTGGCACTGGCAGATTCAATTAATGAAGAACTGAATAATGAATATGAGTATGTTTTTGACCGCAGTCAGGTAAGACAGAAGAGAGATGCTAAGGAAATTGGAATTTTAGCAGTTCGAGGCGGAACGATTGTGGGAGATCATGACGTAATATTTGCAGGTACAGATGAAGTAATTACATTTTCACATACAGCATATTCAAAATCCATTTTTGCTAAGGGTGCCATTCAGGCAGCCAAATTCCTTGCAGGCAAGCCGGCTGGACTGTATGACATGAGTGATGTGATTGGCTGATCACAAAGGATTGGGTGTTTACAAAAATGAGAAGGGTACAGGGGTAATATGGAACAATTAGAATTAAAGAATCTAAAGCAATTGGCAAGACGCTATCCAACGATTGCTGCGGCTTCAACAGAAATCATTAATTTACAGTCAATACTGAACCTGCCAAACGGAACGGAGCATTTTCTGACTGACATTCATGGAGAATATGAACAGTTTAATCATGTGCTGAGAAATGGCTCCGGTTCTGTAAAGAGAAAGATCGATGAAGAGTTCGGAAATTCCTTACGAGAGAAAGAGAAGAAGTCTCTGGCAACACTCATCTATTATCCGGAAGAAAAACTTGCACTGATTGCAGCGCAGGAGGAGAATCTGGACGACTGGTACAAGATTACGCTACACAGACTGGTTCAAATCACGAAACGAGTATCTTCTAAGTACACCAGGTCCAAGGTGCGTAAAGCACTGCCTAAGGATTTTGCCTATGTAATTGAAGAACTGATCACGGAGAAAGCAGAGGTTCAGGACAAAGAAGCTTACTATAACGAGATTATTCATACCATCATACGAATCGGAAGAGCACCGGAATGTATTACAGCACTTTCCAGATTGATTCAGCGTCTTGTTGTGGATCATTTACATATTGTAGGTGACATCTTTGACAGAGGACCTGGACCGCATATTATTATGGATACCCTGATGAATTATCATTCGGTGGATGTACAGTGGGGGAATCATGATATTTCATGGATGGGAGCGGCCAGTGGAAGCACTGCCTGTATTGCAAATGTTATCAGATTTGCCACCAAATACGGTAATCTGGATACTCTGGAGGAAGGATACGGAATCAATCTGATTCCACTAGCAACATTTGCGCTGGAGACGTACCGGGATGTGGATTGCAATTCATTTGCAATTAAATATAACACGGACTACAATACGAAGGATTTAAGTCTGGACATGAAAATGCATAAGGCCATAACAATTATTCAGTTGAAACTGGAAGGCCAGCTGATTATGCGAAGACCGGAGTTTGATATGGCGGATCGACTCCTTTTGGATAAGATAGATTTTAACAAGGGAACCGTCATGATTGGGGACAGGAAATATGTGATGAAGGATATGGATTTTCCGACTGTTGATCCTGCACACCCCTATGAATTAACACAAGAAGAGGCTATGGTAGTAGAACGTCTGCAGCATGCCTTTGTCCATAGTGAAAAGCTGCAAAAACATGTGCGGTTTCTATTTGCCAAGGGAGCGATGTATAAAGTCCATAATTCCAATCTGCTTTATCACGGATGTGTACCGATGGAGGCTGATGGTACTTTTAGCGAAGTGAATATTTATGGTAAGAATTACAAAGGCCGGGCTCTTTATGATGTCCTGGATTCCTATGCAAGAAAAGGTTATTATTTACGCAATGACATGTCGGAGAAGAAGAAAGGCCAGGATATTTTGTGGTATATCTGGAATGGACCAAATTCTCCGGTGTTTGGCAAGGATAAGATGGCAACCTTTGAAGCCTATTTTATTGAAGATGAAGCAGCAAGGATAGAGACCAAGAACAGTTACTACTCACTAATGGAAAATGAAGAGGTACTCAACAGTATCCTTAGGGAGTTTGGACTGGATGAAAACCATTCACATATTATTAATGGTCATGTACCGGTGGAACTGAAGAAAGGAGATACCCCAATCAAGTGTGGCGGTAAGCTTCTTGTTATCGACGGAGGATTTTCCAGAGCTTATCAAAGTAAGACCGGAATTGCCGGATATACATTGATTGCGAATTCTCACGGTATGTGGCTGGTAGCGCACGAACCCTTTGAATCTAAGGATGCTGCGGTAACCAACGAATCAGATATTGTGTCAGATTCGCTTATGGTGGAGACCTACCCGCGCAGACATTTTGTTGCGGACACAGATATCGGTAATGAATTAAAAGAAAGTATTGTTGATCTTGAAAAGCTGTTGGATGCCTTTCGAGAAGGAATCCTTACTGAAATGGAAGTATAATCTGGTTTTCAACAGACATAGAATCTCCAGAGAGCTTACTCTCTGGAGATTCAGTTAATTCCATAAGATGGTAATTGTGGCATGCCGGCGGTAGGAACTTTATCGTTCTTCGCCGTCTCCGATGACATCATCAGTTGCATCACCCACACCCTCGGTAACGTCATCGACTACATCACCAACAGCATCACCGGCATCATCTAGTACAGAGCCACCGTTATCGCTGCTGCTGCCATTCCCGCTGCCATTTTCACCACCGGGGGTGCCGACTGCTGTGTAGTGTTGCTGCCGGATTGACCGTTGGAACCGTTGGAGCCGTTAGAGCCGGAACCGGAACCTTTGCTTGTATCGCCGCAGGCTGTACAGCAGAGGGCGATAAGTAATAAAAGAAGTGGAAATACAATACGACATGATTTTTTCATAATACTCTCCTTTGATGGTTTGATCTAAGAACCGTGTAGTTCTTTTTGTTATTATTAACAGCATCTCAAATCTTATACATTGATAATTAAGGAGAATTGTAAGAAACTAATTCAGAAAGGTTGGTTGGTCATAATGGAATTTCGTCCTTGCATTGACATTCATGATGGAAAAGTAAAACAAATTGTTGGAGGTTCTCTTGGCGCTGCGGGAGCTATGGAGAATTTTGTGGCGACACAGGATGCTGCATTTTATGCGGAATTTTATCGTCGCCATGAAGTGAATGGAGGTCATGTGATTCTGTTGAACAAGGAAGGAACGAAAGAGTATGAGGCAACGAAAGCCCAGGCAATTCTCGCACTCAAACAGTTTCCGGATGGATTACAGGTTGGTGGCGGAATCACCCCGGAGAATGCGTTGGATTATCTGCGGGCAGGAGCTTCTAAAGTAATCGTAACTTCCTATGTATTTCACGATGGACAATTGGATTATGAAAATATGAAAAAAATCACAAATAAGGTCGGAAAAGAGCATTTGGTATTGGATCTGAGCTGTCGCAGCAAATTAAATGATTATTATATTGTCACCAATCGATGGCAGAATTATACCGGTGTAGTGTTGAACGAGGACTTATTAGAAGATTTGGAGAAATATGCAGCGGAGTACTTAATCCATGCTGTTGATGTGGAAGGGAAAGCATCAGGAATAGAAGAAAAAGTTGCCTACATGCTGGGAAACTATAACGGAATTCCGGTTACATATGCAGGTGGTGTTCACAGCTATTCTGATTTGCAATTATTGAAACAGCTGGGAAAAAATCGAGTAAATGTTACCATAGGAAGTGCACTGGATCTGTTTGGCGGAACAATGAAGTTTGAGGAAGTACTTGATTATTGTCTTCAATCATAAAATAAAAAGAACCGGAAAATCCGGTTCTTTTCTAATTGTACTTTTAATCCGTTAAAACAATATTGCTATTCCAAAACAAATTCCACTGACAAAAAATCTATGAGAACTTAAGATTAAGAAAAGGCACATCGAAAAACTGATTAAAGCAGTTATAAAAAGAAATTATCTCTTTACAACGTTACTAGCCTGAGGACCCTTTGCGCCTTCAACAACGTCAAATTCAACTTCCTGGCCTTCTGTTAATGTCTTATAGCCATCTTCATTCTGAATAGCGGAGAAGTGTACGAATACATCTTTTCCTTCTGATGTTGAAAGAAAGCCATAACCCTTCTGTGAATTAAACCACTTAACTGTACCCTGCATGTCAAGTACCTCCAAAAAAATAATAATATGTTGTTAATTACAACATACTCAATATAGCACATGAAATGTAAAAAGTAAAGAAAAATTACTTGATAAATTTGGCAATATGTGATAGCTTTGCTATAACCAAAAAATACTCATTACAGCATGAAATGGGACAAGAAGGAGAATGAGGATAATGAAAGAGGAAAAGAAAGAGAATTTAGAAAAAAAGAATCAGAAGGGATTGGCTGCAACCTGTAAAAAGGTGTTGTATGATATCTTTATTGATGGGCTTAGCGGAATGGCAATTGGACTTTTTGCTACACTTATCATGGGAACGATTATTATTCAAATCAGTACGATTTTTCAAGGACCTGTCGCTAATTATATTTTTCTGATTGGCAAGGTGGCACAGATTACAACCGGTGCAGGTATTGGCTGTGGTGTGGCATATAAATTAAAATCCAGTCCACTGACAATGGCATCTGCTATTGCGGCCGGAATGATTGGAGCATTTGCATCTAATATAGACAAAGCGGTTGCATCGACAGAAGGAATCGGCATGCTTTTTGCAGACAGTGCTGTAAGCCTTAAAGGGCTGGGAGATCCGCTGAGTGCATTTCTTGCAGCGATTACGGTAGTTTATATTGGTAAGCTTGTATCGGGTAAGACGAAAGTTGATATTCTGGTAACGCCGTTTTGCTGTATCCTGTGTGGAGCAACGGTTGGCTTACTCTTTGGACCACCGATTTCCTCTTTTATGAGCTGGTTAGGACAGATAATTCAATGGGCAACAGAACAGGCTCCATTTACCATGGGCATCGTTATTTCGGTTCTGATGGGAATTATTCTGACATTGCCGATTTCATCGGCTGCATTGGGAGTTATGCTTGGATTAAGTGGTACCGCTGCAGGTGCTGCCACGGTAGGCTGCTGTGCTAACATGATTGGCTTTGCTGTAGCAAGTTTTCGTGAGAATAAATGGAATGGTCTTCTTGCGCAGGGACTTGGAACCAGCATGATTCAGATTAGTAATATTGTGAAGAAACCGGTTATTTGGCTTCCTGCGATTATCACCAGTGCTATTTTGGGACCTGTTTCTACAATGGTATTTAAAATGACGAATAATCCAATTGGATCCGGAATGGGAACCTCTGGCCTGGTTGGACAGATTAATACATATCAGACGATGGTAGAACAAGGCAATGGAAAAGGCTATGTTATTTTCCTGATTATTTTGATGCAAATCGTACTGCCTGCAATTTTATCCTTGATTATTTCTGAAATTATGCGCAAAATGAAATGGATAAAGGACGGCGATATGAAGCTGAACGTATAAAATAAATAGTGGGAGTTACACAGATGGCGCGAAAGCAAAAAAAGAAAGAGAAGAAAGAAATTATCCAAAAGGAAAGCCTGGTGATAGAGAGCCCCGGTTCGAACGATGGGCCTGAGGCTGTACCAGAGACCTTGGAGACTGAAACAGAGAACGTAACAGAGAATGAGAACGTAACAGAGAATGAGAATGTAACGGCAGTGATGATGGATCATCAGCCTCGTTATCATTATGAACTGACCTTCCTTCATGAAGACAGGAAAGGGGATTTGCATCGTTTTCATATTGAAATGAAGCATTTTAGATTGTTGTTTGGAACAATATTAACAATTTTTATTATCGTCTGTTGTATTCTTGTGTATAGACAATATCGTGCCTCCAATCAATTTGAAGAAGCAATGGTTCTGGTGAACAACCTGAAGGAACAGTTAGATGATAGTAAGAACCAGATTAATTCACTGAATATGCAGATTAATGAGCTGAATGAGAGTGCAAGGATTATGGGCGATTCTTTAACGGCAAAGACAGAGGCACTGAATTCACTTGAAGAGGAACAGGCAGCCCGTTGCATACCGGCAGCATATCCGTTGAAAGGAACGGCTGCAATTACCAGTGCATCAAGTATCATATCTGCCAATGCAGTATCAGACAATACCGCTTCGGATAATCAGGTCCAAGATCGGGCAGTTACTTTTACTGCCGGAAGTAATACGAGCGTGATAGCAACTGCGGATGGTATTGTGACAGAAGTAAAAACCGATGATCAATATGGTTTTTGTATAACGATAGATCATGGGAATGGATATCAGACAATCTACAAAGGCAAAGGAATCGTCCTGATTGGGGAAGGCACAAAAGTAGCATCCGGAACGATTCTTATGCAGATTGCAGAAGATAATTCAGAGTTTGTTTATCAGATTACATACATGGAAGAATTTATTGATCCTATGGAATGTATGGAGATTAATGGTTAGGCATTCGGCCAAATACCATATCATATCCATCACAACCATAGATCAGAGACCGGTTGACACGGCTGATTGTTGCTGTGGAAGCACCGGTCTTTTCTGCGATATCCAGATAGGTACGTTTATCACGCAGCATAAGGGCTACAGAAAAACGCTGGGATAAAGACATCAGCTCATTCACAGTACAAAGATCCTCAAAAAATTTATAACATTCTTCCTTGGATTCCAAGGTAAGAATCGCTTCAAAAAGATGATCAACAGATTCGGTTCTAATTTTATCGTTCATATGCGCTCCTTTTTCCAAATAACTTTAACACTGTGTAATTTTAACACAGTAAAGCTTTACAGTAAAGAGATATTCAAAACATAATTACGAGTTCATTTATCATGGATCAGTGTTTTGAACCCTTAGATAGCGTAAAAAAACTTTACATGTAGTTTTTCATACTATATAATAGAGCGTGAAATAATGTTCGACTATTGAAAGAAGTGGGTGTGGGTAAATGACGTTAGATACGGAAAATTTAATCAATAGCATCATGGAAAGCCTTGACAGAGTTCAGTTTGTCAAAGCAGAAGATATTCCAAACATTGATTTGTATATGGATCAGGTTACCACTTTTATTGATTCCAGATTAAAGAATACAGCAAGATATAAAGACCAGGATAAGATATTGACGAAGACCATGATTAATAATTATGCGAAGAATAATCTTTTGCCGGCTCCGGATAAGAAGAAGTATACCAGTGAGCATATATTAGTACTGATTTTCATTTACTATTTCAAGAATATTTTATCAATTAGCGATATACAGATGCTTCTAAATCCTCTGACAGAACGCTATTTTGGAAAAAACAAAGATTTCTCAATCGGTAAGATCTATGATGAAGTAATGAAGATGGGGAATGAACAGTTAGAGACCTTGAAAAAAGACGTAATGGAGAAGTACACATACTCTGAGAGCATGTTTACGGATGCAGAAGAGGATGAAAAGGAATTCCTGCAGATTTTTTCATTTATCTGTATGCTGAGTTTTGATGTATATGTTAAAAAACTGATGATAGAGAAAATGCTTGATGAATACCATGCGAAACATTCGTCAGATCCGGCAGATAAGAAGACAGATAAGAAAGCAGAGAACAAAAAACGTACCAATAACAAGAAAGAAAGTTAATGCTTTAGCATATTGCTAAAGCATTTTTTTGAGTATTTCATCATATTGTTGATACATTTTTTGAACTCCATTTTCCAAAAGAAAGTAATGTCTAAGATATGGAATAAGCAGTACCAGAAGAGCGAACATCAAGAGAAAAAGTCCGGGAGATGGTGCTGCAAGGCAATAAAGAAATACTGCAAAGGTTAGAATTGCAAAAAGAATGGTAACCAGCAAATGAATCAGGCGCTCATGCTGAAAGAACATAATTTGCTCCAGATGATGTGCCAAAAGCTTCTCATAGTCCTTGCGAGTAGGTGCAATATCCTTTTTGGCGGTAAAATCATGTGAACCTTCTGCGTCAAAAGCGGTATTTACAGGCAGGTTGTTTTGTAAGATAGAATCAATATAATGAAGATAAGCGAGCATACGTTTACGCATTCAAAAGCCTCCGATACATTTAGGATAAATTCATTCTATCGCATTTGACGCAAAAAGGAAAGGGAACGGAAATGGTTGTTGCGTAAGCGATGAAAAATGAGTAAGATGGAAGAGGAAATGTATGCAGAAGGAGAAATACCAATGAAAATGAAGTTGGGAAGGGTTGTAGGAATCATTATTCTGGCAGCTCTTTTTATGGAAATTGTGATTTGTAATATTTTTTCTTTTCTTAGTTGGACTAATGAGGAGAAAAATATTGATCTGGCTGAATTGGGACATAGTGAGGGAGCTGTTCTGACAAAGGACTATGGCTTATATTTTCCGGGGACCCAGGAAAGTGTTGTGGAATTACAGTATCATGAAGGCGCAGTGCAGAATCTGTCAATTCAAGTAAGCTGTATCAACGGAGAAGAGTTCTGGACCAATTCGATTGGAACGAAAGTATATGCACAGCTTTACTCGACAATGGTACAGGTGACAATTACCGGAATTGATGAGAACGGTAATGAGACTGTGCTGACAGAGAACAGAAGAATTGGTGCAAGGCAGGGAATGATAGATGTGATTCCTTTATCCTCCGATCACAATTATGATCGCATTCGAATTCAGATGAGCGGAGTCAAAGGAACGGAGCTTGTACTTGAGAAGCTGTCTGTTAACAGTAAGATCCCTTTTGGGGTTGTGCCGTTGCGTTTTCTGTTTTTTATACTGTTATTTACAGTAATCTATGCGTTTCGTAAGAATTCGCGCTTATGGCAGACTGAGTTTTTGAACAATGAGCGGAAAATGAAGAGTGGAGTAAGAAGAGGAATCATTGGCGGTATCGTTCTTCTGTCCTTGTGGCTGCTGTTTTTAATACTGCAAAATCCTGTTTATGTGAAGGGAAATGGTGGGTTTGAACCCTATATTGAGCTTGCGCATGCACTTGCCAATCACCAGACCTGGATTGCGCAGGAGGTACCACAGGAATTGATGAATCTTTCTAATCCATATGATGTATATGAGAGAGCATATTCAGGAGTTAGATATCTGTTGGATTATGCATACTATGAAGGACATTATTATGTCTATTTTGGAATCGTGCCATGCCTTGTCTTTTATCTGCCAAGTTATCTGATCTTTGGACTTGATCCCGGTAACTGGTTGATCATCTGGTTCTTGATCATAGCAATGATGGCAGGAATCATAACCTTTTTACGGGCAATCGCAAGGCGATACTATCAGGATATGCCGGTTGCAATGATGATTTTGGGATTTTTCCTGCTGCTTTTTCT
>JAKQFQ010000302.1 GCA_029558315.1 Bacillota bacterium | reverse complement strand
TGTTTGAAACTGTTGTATACTCTTAATCATAGAAAACTCCTTCTCTTGTCTCAGATTTTTTCTTGTCGCTAAAATCATAACACAAGATGGGAGTTTTCTTCTTTTGTCTATTTAATTTTCCTACAAAAACTTTACACTAGCTTTACTTTAATGAATTTGCTTCATCCACAACTTTCTTGATGGCAGCAGCTGCATCTTTGGGTAATTTATTATATCCTTCATCCGTCTTATCAAGCTTCTTAACATATTCAAGCCTATCGTTCATTCTGGCTTTCAACTGTTCAACATACTCTTTATCTTTGAGATTTGGAACAAATCCTTCCCACTCATAGAGTTCAATGTCAGAGAAAGGTCCCCACTTCTTGAATTTGGCTTTATTTTCAACAATTGCTTCTATAATTCCCAAAGTATCCTTAGGTTGCACTTTTTTGCCCATAAAATCACCGGTATTAATAATATAGCAATCAACATTTTTCTTATCTACCAGGTCTTTGAATTTTTTATAATCATTCACCAATGGATAAGTTCTAAATGGATTTGCATATGGTTCAACAACCAGTGCATTAGGATCAACACCTTCTTTGAGTCGTTCTGCTGTGGAACGCTTGGTTGCAAGAGTTGCTCCCATAACGGATGCAAGTGATGCTCCCTTTAACTTAACAACAGGCGGAATCGTCGGGTCCTTCATAATCCAGAAGATTGCATTAACCGGAGATTCAATCTTATCGACACGGTTGGGTGACCATAATTTGGATTTAATTGCACGGCCATTACCATTTCTGATATCTTCAGTAACAATAACAACCTTGCCGGCCTCATCCAATGTTGCCGATACATTCTGGCAGGTTAACAAATACTTATTATCTTCACAATCGCAGGGATAATCAGCAGTCTTATCAAAATATGTAGGTTCGAGTGCAATGGAGGCGCAGGTATCTGCATTAATAATAAATGCATCGTCATGCAATACCTTGATTGCCGGATATTTGCCGTTATGCTTGGCATGCGTAATTGTAGATTTACCGGAGCCTGATAATCCAAATACCGCAGCAACATACTTCTTGCCATTGGCTAAGGTGTATTCCTTCTGTCCACCGTGACAGGATGCGTAGCCATTACGGTTCGCAAGTGCCCATGCAAGTGTTAAGGTTCCCTTCTTATGCTCTCCAAAATATCTCATACCAAGAATTGCCGCACAGTTGGTCTCTGTATTAAAGTAACACAGACATTTGGGATCACAGACATCTTCCTGTCCGGGAGCTCCAATCCACTGTGGATCAGAGAAAATATAGATATCCGGTTCTTTGCCGTTGCCAATCATTTTTGAAGATTTATACATTTTCACATATTCATCTGAGGTATATTGAAAATTCAGCAACCAGTTATATAAAAGATTCTCTTCTCCCTCCGGGATCAAAAGATGTGCCTTTACCATGAATTCCGGATCAAGTCCAATAAATGCTTCTGCATGATACATTGTCTTCCATCTGGTATCATAGACGGCATCCATCAGTATCTTATCCAATTTCGCATTATCTGTTCCTGGCTTACCGGTAATTCTTCTTGCAGGTGCATAGCGACCGGTAATCGAACCATCATTAAAGAGCAGAACCTTCGCATCCGGTTCGAGTCCGAACTCTTCACCACGATATACAGGCATATCTGTAACTATCGTTCCCGGCGAATTTTTAGCAAGCTCATAAGCTTCCTTCAGCGTGTTAATCTTAACTACATTGTTACCGTAAAATGGTGCTTCAATAATTGCACGTGTATTGGTTACAGGTGTACCAGCTTTCGGAAATCCAACCTTATTGGGGCCAATTTCTTTTCTGGCATAATTTGCTTTTGTTGCCATCTTCTGTCCTCCTTATGTGTATCACATTTTTTGTTAACCAAATGATTGGTCGGTTAGTGTCATGCGCGCAATTGTCTGACAAATAAGCGTCACATTGCAAATATTATACCAAATTAAGGGGAGAGAGTAAACATTATTTGTCATTTCCTCAAATCGGTGCAGTCGCATTTTTCAGCCATTCCAGCTCAGAACCCTGGAAAGAAGATGAGATTTTGTCATACACCTGTTGATGATATTGATTCAATGCCAAAAGGTCCTCTGGCTGCATCAGTTCCGGTCGTATACCTTTTCGATCAATTGGTACATAGGTCAAAGGAACAAATGCCAGAAATTCTCCATCCGCACTTTCGCCCTTCTTCACACAGAGCAAAATATTCTCAATTCGAATACCATGACTTCCTTCTACATAGACCCCCGGTTCGTCCGATACCAGCATTCCTTCTTCCATTGGCGTCTCTAATCTTCCATTGCGGTTGTGCCAGCTGATATTTTGTGGGTCTTCATGAACATTGAGCATATAACCAATGCCATGACCTGTGCCGCATTTGTAATCAATCAGTATCTTCCATAGTGGTTCTCTTGCAAGAATATCCAGATTTCTGCCCGTACAGCCCTTTAAGAATACCGCATTTTGAAGTCGAAGCATTCCCATAACTGTTCTCGTAAAATGTTCCTTTATCGTATCGTTCACTTCTCCACAGAGAACGCTCCTTGTAACATCAGTGGTTCCTCCATCGTATTGACCTCCCGAGTCAACAAGATAAATGCCATTTCCTTTAATGTTTAGATGATTTTTGCTGGTTGCTTCATAATGCATCATCGCAGCATTGGCACCAAATGCACTAATCGTCGGAAATGACAGGTCTCTGTATTGTGGAATAGTACTTCTTCTATGATCCAGATTCTTCGCTGCATCGACTTCTGAAATACCATTTGGAATACCAACCTTTTCCATCCACATTAAGAATTTTGTGAGTTCTACACTGTCCAGGCGATAGATTTCCTTAAGATTTTCAATCTCACATTCATTTTTGATTGCTTTCCCAATTGCTGTAGGATTAGGGGCATCATAGATTTCGCCTTTTCCTTTAAGAATTCTTAAGGTTCTATAGTTACTGTTATTTTGATCAATCCAGATTCGCGCTCCAAGCTTCTTCTGCTCCAGCTCAACATAAAAATTCTCATACTCTTTTAATTGAATCTGATGAGCCAGGGCAAATGCCTTCACATCCTCTGTAACAGCCTTTGCTTTCAGATAGAGACAGACCTCGTTCATTGTCACAATCGTATAGGAATAGGCCACCGGATTGCACACAATATCATTGCCGCGCAGATTAAAGAGCCACATCTGATCATCTAATTTGGAAAGTACGAAGCAGTCTGTCTCATTCTTCTTCATCTGTTTCCGAATGGATGCAATTTTATCCTCCACAGCCTGTCCGGCTAAGCTTAATGGCAGGATTGTTGCAGGTTCTGCACTATCACCAGGGCGATTTTTCCAAATCCGATCAATGATATTCGGATGGTCATTTAGCGTAACACCACATTTTTCACATATCCGCTCAAGCTTCAAGCCATATTCTGCACTGACTAAGGCGCCGTTAACGCCAAAAATATCTCCTTCTTGAAAATGCTGCTCCAGGTATTGGGCAATGTCTGGCACACCAAAAACCATACTCTTCATCAGCTTAATGCCGGTACCTTCCAGTTCATTTTTTGCCTGAACGAAATATCTTCCATCCGTCCACAGGAAGCATTCCGACATACCAATCAACAGGGTACCGTTCGAACCTGTAAATCCCGAAAAATATTCCCGTTCTTTATAATAATCACTGATATATTCTGAAGCATGTGGGTCTATCGTTATCATCAGATACCAATTGATCCCCACTTCCTGCATAGCAATTCTTAATTGGCTTAGTCTTTCTGCTACATCCATCGTTGTTCTCCCATTCACTTACTCTATTCAAGAAAAGACTTCGTTGAGGAGGAACCGATTCTGTCACATCCAAGCTCTACAAACTGAGTCAGTGCTTCCTTCGTGCGAATACCGCCGGCTGCTTTCATCTTCACTTCTGATCCAATATTGGCTTTGAAAAGTTCTATATCTTCTTTTGTTGCACCATTGGTGCCAAATCCTGTAGATGTCTTGATATAATCAGCACCGGCTCTCGTTACAATCTTGCACAGTTCAATTTTTTCTTCCTCAGTTAAGTAACAGGTCTCGATTATCACTTTTAGGATGTGTCCCTGCGTGCTTCCTCTTAATTTCTTAATCTCTTCGAATACTTCGTCATATCGACCATTCTTCACCATTCCTATATTAATAACCATATCGATCTCATCCGCACCATTTTTGATTGCATCAATGGCTTCGAAATTCTTGGCAATCGTAGTATTATACCCAAGAGGGAAACCAATAACAGTACAGATTTTCAGCTGTTCTCCATATTTATCCTTTATCGCTTTTACATAAGCAGGCGGAACACACACGCTTGCAGTCTGATACAGAATTGCTTCATCACAAAGTGATACAATATCTTCCCAGGTTGCAAATGCCTTTAACTGTGTGTGATCGATTTTTTTAACCATTTCCTTCATTTCCATTATTTTATCCTCTTTTCTTATTATTCTAACTTTAGAATAACCGGAGATATTCTCTCCGGTTATTTATGAACGTTTATACTCTGGTCTGATAAAAATGAATTGCATTCTTGCCGCTTACTTTCACATGATACATTGCCTTTTGAAGATTTTGATACAATGTCTCAAAGTCCTGACCGCCTTCCGGGAAATAAACCACTGCTATTGATAAAGTCATTGGTTCCTCTCCGCCCTTCGCCAGATTGGTCTCTCGCATTGCAAATTCTTTGATTTCATCGCAAAGGCTACGAATCTCTGTCTCCGAAAGTCTCGTATAGAGAAATAGCAGAAATTCATCTAAACCTGTTCTTCCAAGTAAACTATCCCGAAGTGCAAGTCGTTTTAATTCCTCTGAAAATCGAATCACTACGCCATCCGCAACACTATTGCCCATTGTACTCTTTATGGTTGAGAAACCGTCCAAATCAAGCAAAATTGCTGCACCAGATTCCTGTGAACTCTTTAAATAGTCATTAATTGCCTGTTCCACATAATCTCGGTTCCAAAGATCCGTCAACAGATCCTTCTTTGCTGTATTTAAAAGGCTCTTTCTCATTTCCTCCATCTGCAGCACTTTCTCAATTCTGCCTAACATTACTTCTGCCTCAAATGGTTTCGTGATAAAATCAAGTGCTCCCATCTGGAGTCCCCGAATCTCACTCGCATGCTCGGTATCTGCTGTCAGGAAAATAATTGGGATATTCGCAGTCTTTGGATTTAACTTAATCTCTCCCATGGTTTCATAACCATCCATCTCCGGCATCTTAATGTCAAGCAAGATAAGATCCGGATGATTCTTTTTCAGGAATTGCAGTGCCTGTTTTCCGGATTTCGCCATTGATAACTGATAATAGGGCTGTAATACTTCTGCCGCAACTTTCAGATTGGTTGTAACATCATCCACCATTAAGATATGTTTCATAGGCCAAGAAATCCTTTAACCTGTGCAGGCATTTCCTCTTTCTCACATACGGTATCATGTAATACAGGTGCTTTTCTGATATCTTCAATCGCCTTTGGAATGGCAACCTGTGAAAGTTTGCACAATTCATCAATCAGTGTAAAATCTTCCTGCTTCTCATATTCGGAATCAATCGCCGTCATTACACTTCTTGCAAATTTGTAAGGGCTTGCTGTAGAAGCAATCACGGTAACAGTCTCATCCCTGGTTGCATTTCTGTAATCATCATAGACAGCACCTGCCACTGCAGTATGCGTATCAATAATATAACCTGTATTATCATATAAAGTATGAATCTTTGATGCGGTCTTCTTTTCATCAGCATATCCGCCATAGAAATCCATTAACTGTTGCTTCATATCCTCAGTAATTGTGTATTTTCCCTGAGAACCAAGATCACTCATCAACTGTTTGTTTAAGGAAGCATCACCTCCGCCAATCTGATAGATCAGTCGTTCCAAGTTGCTTGAAATCAAGATATCCATAGATGGTGAGCTAGTTAAGATAAATTCACGGTTGCGATCATAAACACCCTGTGCAAAGAAATCATAAAGTACCTTATTATCATTGGATGCACAGATAAGCTTGCTAATTGGAAGTCCTAAGTTCTTCGCATAAAAAGCTGCTAAAATATTACCAAAGTTACCTGTAGGAACAACAACATTAATCTTTTCATTTTCGGTTATCTTGCCATTCTTTAATAAGTTAATGTATGCATATACATAATAAACAACTTGTGGAACCAAACGTCCAATATTGATGGAATTGGCGGATGAGAATACAAAGCCTTTTTCTTTCAGCTCTTCTTTTAATGTCTGATCATTGAACATCATCTTAACGCCGGTCTGAGCATCATCAAAATTACCGTGAATACCGATGACTTTCACATTGTTACCTTTTTGGGTTACCATCTGTTTCTCCTGAACCGCACTAACACCATTCTTTGGATAGAAGACGATAATTCTAGTTCCTTCTACGTCTGCAAAGCCAGCAAGTGCTGCTTTACCGGTATCCCCACTGGTAGCTGTCAGAATAACAATTTCCTCTTTTAAATTATTCTTCTTCGCAGCAGTTGTCATCAGATAAGGAAGAATGGACAATGCCATATCCTTAAATGCAATAGTTGCACCATGGAACAATTCCAGATAATATGCTCTGTCTGCATAGACCAAAGGTGCAATCTCTTCTGTATCAAACTTCTCATCATAAGCATGCTCGATACAGTACATCAATTCTTCCTTTGTATAATCGGTTAAAAATAACTTCATGACTTCATAAGCAATCTGCTTGTAATCCATGTCAAGCATCTGCTTTATATCAATATCAAATACCGGCAGCTTATCCGGAACAAATAATCCTCCATCTTCTGCAAGTCCCTGCAGTACTGCCTGTGAAGCTGTTAATTTCTTACGATTATCTCTCGTACTATGATACATGATTTCCATTTGTAATATCTCCAATCTGCTTACTTTAAACGTTTTTTAGTATAACACAAAGTGATTTTTGATGCAATATTACACCTATTATGGAATTTCACAATGATTAGTATAATCATAACTATAGTTACTGTACTTGTATTTTCTTCTATATTATTCAATTCAAGATATTTTAATAAGTGCTTTTCATAACGGCTTCTAATCTAACGAATTATTATGCTTATACGAATCAGATATGTTCTATGAATTATTTACACATGATAATTATCTATCTTCAGCGCAATTGCAAATATTTTTATTATCTCAGCGTTAATATCTATATCTTCTGTAAATACTCATTGTTTGTCTTTATTATCAGCATTAATACTACTTTTTTCTATTTATCGTTCATATGTTGACTTTTCAGCATAATTCGTATATATTACAGGACAATTACTGAATATTGTAATATAACAATAAAATATTTTACTTGAAGGGAGTTACAACTATGAAGGTGTTATTTATTGGAGGTACCGGCACGATTAGTACTGCTATTTCAAAACAGCTGCTTACTGAAGGACATGATCTATATCTGCTTAATAGGGGAAATCGTAATGATGTTCTGCCAAAACAAGCACACTATATTATGGCAGATATTAATGATGAAGCTTATGTAGCAAAAAAATTAGAAGGCATGCAATTTGATGTGGTATGCGATTTCATTGGTTTTGTACCGGAACAAGTAGCTAGAGATTATCGATTATTCAAAGGAAAAACCAAGCAGTATATGTATATCAGCTCAGCATCAGCCTATCATAAACCTTTAAAAGACTATAGAATTACAGAAGGTACTACACTTTCCAACCCATATTGGCAGTATTCTCAAGACAAAATTGCCTGCGAGGAATATTTATTCAAGAAATACCGAGAAGACGGATTTCCGGTAACCATTATTCGTCCAAGCCATACCTATGATGAAAGAAGCATTCCGGTTGCAGTACATGGCAATGGCGGCAGTTGGCAGGTAATCAAACGAATGCTTGATGGAAAACCAGTTATTATTCAAGGAGATGGTACTACGCTATGGACATTAACACATAATTCCGATTTTGCAAAAGGTTTTATTGGGCTCATGGGTAATGTTCATGCTATCGGCGAAGCATTTCAGATTACAAACGATGAATCTGTTACATGGAATCAGATTTATCAGGTAATTGCAGATGTATTACAAGTTAAAATAAAACCATATTATGTGTCTTCAAGCTATTTAGCTGCTGTATCTAATTATGATTTTACCGGTTCCTTGATCGGAGATAAGTCTAATACCGTTGTATTTGACAACAGTAAGCTCAAGTCGGTTGTACCTGGATTATGTATGAATGTTAGTTTAGAAAAAGGGCTTAGAAGTACCATTGCATATGTACTCGCGCATCCGGAATGTCAGCAAGAAGATCCTGCATTTGATGCATGGTGTGATAAAATAATTACTGTATTGGAAAATGCGAAAGCACAGATTATGTAAATAAAAAAGAAGGTTACAAATAATATTGTAATCTTCTTTTTAATTGCTTTATTTAATGACAGGTTTGCTTATATTCTTTCACATGTTGTTTATGTTTGTCTTTAATACTTTTGCTGTTGCCTACCAGAATATTAGGTTGATGTTCCTTACATATTTTTAAGTATTCCTTGTATTCTTCCTTACTAACGTTATAACATATAATATCTGTCCATCCGGCTTTCGATTTGATTACAATATTCTTTTGACTTCCAAAAATATGCTTTACAACATTGTGGTAGATTTGATCTATTTCTTCATATGCGATTACTTTTGGAGAAGACTCCAAATTATCATAAATGTATTGTTCTGTAAAATAAGTTCGGTTTCCAATTATTCGCTTATTAACATATTCTGCAATTGTATTATTTTCTATTTGTTTAATGATGGCATCCTCTCCATACTTCTGGATTGCATAATCTAAACGTTTTCGTTCCATATTATTTTGAATAACTAATTTTAACGAAAACCATATAAGCAAGGCGCATATAATCATTTTTATAACAAATCCCACCATATGACTGGGTGAAGCTTCATTGGTATTCCTCTTTAAAAATTCAGTAAATATCAAAAATACACCATATCCAAAAAAACCTATTGAATACCGATACATTATAATTATATTTCTTTTTTTACTCGAATTCTCATTTTCTAATCTCCCCAATTCTAGTATTCATTTCCTTTATACTAACATTTTAACACACCAGTTACGGATGTTCCAGAAGAATCTACTCCTTCCCCGGTCCAAAGAACAATAATCTTAGATGCCGGAGGCCATCCGGTATGGTATTTAGATGTGAGGGACCTTCTCTTCCATCCTTGTATAAGGTAATCGGTATTTCATAGACCGAATACTTCGCCCTTACGGCTGCTCCAATCATCTCCGAGGCCAATTCCATTCCACCGGATTGCAGATCTAATGCCAATATTTTATCTTTGGGAAATCCTCGCAGTCCACAGTGAAAATCTCTTATGCTTGTATGATACCGTAATCTTCCTATCCAGGATAAAAACGGTACTCCAATGTAGCGGTGGGTAAATGGCATAGCCCCCTTCTGCATGCTATTATTCATTCGATTGCCCATCACCAGATCATATCCTTCACGAAGTGCCTTGATATAATCGTCCAAGGAAGAAAAATCATAGCTTTCGTCGCAGTCGCCCATAATGATATAGGTTCCCCCTGCCTCTTTAAATCCACATAAAAGTGCATTGCCGTATCCCGGCTTCTCGCAGTATATCACCCTTGCCCCCAGTTTTCTTGCAATGTCTGCGGAAGCATCGCTGCTTCCATTATCGATTACCAGAATCTCCCCATCAATGGAACGGCGCTGTAAAAAGTTTTCCGCCTTAATAAAGCAGGAAGCTATTGTTTTTTCTTCATTCAGGCAGGGCATTAAGATTGTAAGCTCCATCTCTATTTCCTTTTCTTGGATTTTCTTTTATTTTTCCGTTGTGTTCCTTTGGAAGAGCCGGTTTTTCTGTTGGTGAAATGTGCTAAAATGCCAGCTCCACCATTCTTCCATAAAAAGTAAATCAGAATTACAACAGTGACCAGCTGGGCACGATATGCAAAAAAGTAATGAATATAGGCATGATTGGAAAGACATAAAAATCTCGCATAGGGTAGCAGTGCCAGCAGTGCAAGAGGTCCATATAATTTCATTGGTATTGGTTCCATATGGAATAAATAGACAATGGACAAGATCAGAATTGCGGTTATCAGAATGCATCCCAGTACAACCCCATACCCGGTTCCATTTTTGATTTGAAATAATCCGGCCAGGTTACGAATCAGTGCACCAAATAATCTTTCGAGAAAGGTCGCCTTCTGTCCGAGGTTTGTTCCATCCAGCGTAACATCCCCATCAATTCTAAGTGCTGCCATCTGAGTGGATTCCACGAAAGCTTCCCTTCCAAATACAGCAGCTGTAAGAATCCATTTGAACAGAAACATTCCTGCATATCCGCCAAACCACACGATACCATTACGAATTACAAGAACCATTCCCTGCTTACAGTCTCTTAGCTGATTCTTTTGATAAAGCAGGATCAGAAATACTGTCATGGGAACTGTAAATGTTATCGTTTCTGCGGTTAGGAAATCAAAAAAAGCGGTTAGTATTCCACTAATCAGAAAGAGTGCCAAAACACCGGAAGTCTGAACACTTCCCCCGCGATTCCTTCGAGACCAGTAAAGAAGCAGCACAATGAGAACAACACCAAGAACAAGAAATGGGGTTACATATTCCAGACAAAAGCATATCATAACTACATTAACAGAGCAAAGGCCTAAAAGGTAGGCAACCGCTAATGTCGTCTCCTTTTGACGAATCAGCAGGATTGCAGCAATTATGGATAGTCCAATCGAAAGCAGTCCTAAGGTAAGCCGGATTCCATTGACATCCATGATGGTCAGGAGTGGACGTATCAAAAGCATGGAGCCGTGCCAATAACGATAATAATTAACATTGGGCGTCTGTTCCTCCTTTACTGCGTTATAAAATGCCTCATTGACATTCATCATCACCGGCTGGTAGTAAGCAGCTCTCAAAGTACTTGAAATAGGATGTGTGGAATCTATATGATAAATCATATTATTGGTAATACAATCTGCATAGTTGTCCTGTTTTAAGAAAAGTGCCTGCTCCCTCAGCATAGGAAACAGTTCCTTATCATAATATAACTCCGCACTTTCTATCGAATGCTCCTTTATTGCTTCCCTTGGGATAAGGGAACTGAGACACAAAAGCAGCATACAGATAAAGGCGGTAACAATTCCGATTATCAATAATTTAAGTAATGGAAAAATCTTTTTCATATACCTCTCCAGCGTATCGTGATAAGTGGTTCTTTTCGATGTTTCTTTCAGAAAAAGCCGGAAAACCACTTAAAGTGACTTCCCAGCTTCAGTATTCGTAACATGTCAGCTCTTACCTGCTAACTTCCACTCCGTTATATAATGCAATCAGCTTCATCGGACCATACCAGGCAGAAAAAGTATCCACTGCTGCACCTGCAGGAATGTTGACCTGATACATGAGTCCCCCATACTTATATTCAAAGGTTACATCCAGATTTCTTCGTTCACTCAATACCTGCATGATGCTCTTAGGGAAGGAATTCCAAAGCTCAGAACGAAAGGTTAACTTCTCTCCCTCCTTCGCATTGGTCAGCGTCATTAGAATGTAGTTCAGATAATAACTGTTCGCACTCATCACCTGCGCATCATCATATACCCCACATTCACAGATATGCGAAAGCACTCCATCGGTTGTCGCAGTTGGTACTGTGGTTACTTTCCATGTATAGCCGTGGTTATGACCGGAACCTCCTGCAGTGGAATTACTACCCGTAGTATTGCCAACAGAAGCTGTATTACCGACAGCAGTTAGATATAACTTTGCTATGTTATCACTACACTCGCAGGTATAGTTATATTCGGCAGCAGTTATCGGAACATCATAATTATCCTCACCGCTGTTTATGCCTCCAACTCTTTTTACCTCTACATTGTTGACATATACCATAACACTCCCACCGGATGTATATTCTAAAGCAATGTTAGTTCCTGCCTGCAAAAGCCCGGTATTGTCAGTCTCATTATAGGTACCCGAGTCTCCGGTCGCGCTATAAAGGACTCCTTGCTCCGAATACAGTACATAATGTATCACTCCTTCAGCCTGACTCAGCATCGGCATCTCCAATAATACGATAACTGCCAGCAGAAGCCCTAGCAATCCTGTCCATCTTTTCTTACTGTTCATCCTTGTCATCTCTAAACCTTCCTTTTCCTTAATACTTTTTTCATAAACTTCGATTTACATATAGATATCATAAAAAAACCTCCAAATCACGATAGAAAGTACATTTTGTCCCTTCTATTAGTATATTTGGAGATTTCTTATTCTATTCCGATTAACATAAAATTTTTATGTTAACACTAACATTTTTTCTATTTATGATTAACGTTATATGTTACTCCGTCCACCGTAATCTGTTGTACTGTTGTATTCGCGGAGTAGATTCCTTCATCTACATATTGGTGTTTAGCCATCTCAACTCCGGCTTCAAGG
>JAKQFQ010000300.1 GCA_029558315.1 Bacillota bacterium | reverse complement strand
CAAAAAGAAAATGAGCATTGTAATCATGAATTCATGAGATTACAATTGAAATGATTTTTTGACAGACAGGAGCTCAAAATGCAGAATTATTTAATTAAAGAAGAATTATCCTCCCTCGATCCAGATATTCACTCTCTCATTGACATTGAAGCAGAAAGACAATACCGCCGATTAATTATGATTCCAAGCGAGAGTACAGCGCCTATGGCTGTCAGACAAGTATTGGCTTCTTCCTTTACGAATATATATGCAGAAGGTTACCCCAGACCAGAAACACGAACAATGTCCCAAGATGAGATCATGGATTACGATTATCAACTGGGAACTTACCGGCGTTACAGTGATCCACGATACTATAAAGGTGTTGAATATGTGGATATGGTAGAAGCAATGGCAAAAAGGCGTTGTGCCGAGTTGTTTGCAGATAATGGATATGAGGCTGAGGATCTTTATGTAAATGTTCAAGCATTATCAGGAGCACCAGCAAACAATGCAGTTTATTCTGCATTTCTACGACCTGGTGATGCCATTCTTGGAATGGATCTTTTACATGGAGGTCATTTATCGCATGGCTCACCAGTTAATCGATCTGGCATTAATTATCAAGCCTTTCATTACAAGGTCAATCCTGAAACTGAACGAATTGACTTTGATTTGCTTGAAAAGCTTGCAGAAATGTGCAACCCTAAGATTATCGTTGCAGGTTATTCCTCCTATCCATGGATACCTGATTGGAAAAGGTTTAGAGAAATTGCTGATCGAGTAGGTGCGCTCCTGCTGGCAGATATTTCACATATTGCTGGTTTAATCGCTGCAAAAACTGTTGATTCTCCAATCGGGTACGCCCATATTGTCACCTTTACTACCCACAAGACCTTATGCGGACCGCGTGGGGCAGTGATTATCACTTTAGATAAAGACTCTGGTGACAAAATTGACAAGGCTGTATTCCCAGGAGAACAAGGTGGTCCGCACATCAATTCAATTGCAGCAATGGCTTTGGC
>JAKQFQ010000269.1 GCA_029558315.1 Bacillota bacterium | reverse complement strand
TCTTGAATTTGTCCGTGTAAACCACTGAGCCCCTGCGGACCTTCTTGATCGTAAACCTCAAAAGGGTTTCCGCCGTGACATTGGGCACGACATTCACATGGACCAGGCCGTCTCTTTCCAGGATGCCAAAGACGGGAACCTTGCCGGCAGCACCTCGGCCCCTGTTTCCTTTTCTCCGGCCTCCGAAGTAGCTCTCATCCAGTTCGATTTCTCCACCGAGAAGAGTTTCAGCATCTTCGGCATGACTCAGAATGGCCCAGCGGATGGCCATGACGGCATTGTAAACCGCTCTGTAGGACAGTTGAATCTGGCTTGCCATCTTCCGTGCGGAGACTTCCAGTTCAAAGAGCTTGACCAGGGAGAGCCATTGAATGCAGCTTAGGCGCCCCTGGTTAATCCATCGGCCTGAGAAGTCATGGAAGGTATATCGGCACCTGGAGCAACGATATCTTCCATCTTCTAACTTGTAAAGTTTTCTCATGCGGCAGCGGGGGCAGAATCTCTGATGGTTATGGAAGCATTTACCCAACAGATATCTTCTGGCCTTGCTCTCGCTTGAGATTAAGTCATAGTAAGTATTTAAGTTCATATGGCACCATTACCACAGGTGCCAATATGGGATCAATCACCTTATTTATTTCATAGTCTCAACGTGGTGTGAATAGAAATATTAGAATCATTATAATTATGCTGATTATCATTAATGGTCCAAAAAACCAGAAAAAGTATCTCTCGCTGAACAATCTGTATAAAGGAAACGTTTCTTGCAACATCTTCAAATACTTAACTCTGTAGTCATAATTAAAAAACAGCGCTGTCGCATACACTGTAAAAATAATTGATATTGCCGTGATTATTGAAAATGCATCCATCACAACCACCCCATTACTTTTCCAACATCATAAGATAGTTGAAACAGGCTACAAGGTACCCCTGTTGGTCCAGGTAAAGATCCCAATATCACTGTAAAGGCAGACACATTAACATCCTGCTCTGATGCAAGGCCTTTGCAATAAGAATCTTTTGTCCTTTCCAAATTTATTATAGCAGCCCATTCTCCAGTCGCATAAAAAACTGGAGGACAAAGCGGAAA
>JAKQFQ010000261.1 GCA_029558315.1 Bacillota bacterium | reverse complement strand
GATTGGAAAGACAACGGGGAAAGAAAATACAAATTGAAAGAACTCTTGCTGAAAAAGAACAGGTACTACTTCTTTCACAAAAACAATTTAAACGGCATGAGAAGGCCAGGGAAATTATTCGGGAAGTAGGATTACAAACGCAACAGCAGCTTCAGTTTCATATTTCTGATGTGACCTCATTAGCATTGGAAAGTGTGTTTAACGATCCATACCAATTAAAAGTCGATTTCGTTCAACGCAGGAATAAAACAGAATGTGATCTGTTATTCGTAAAAGGAGATAGTGAGTTGGATCCACTCACAGCAAGTGGAGGCGGAGCAGTGGACGTAGCTGCGTTCGCCCTTCGAATAGCCTCTTGGTCTATGGCACATCCAAGAACACGTGCAACTATAATCTTGGATGAGCCTTTACGATTCCTCAGTGTTGATAATCAGGAGAAAGCATCTCGAATGATAAAGGAAATAAGTCAGCGGTTAGGTCTGCAGTTTATTATTGTAACCCACGAATCTGTTCTTGCCTCTTACGCAGATAAGGTATTTGAAGTAAGTATTAAGAAAGGGAAATCAAAAGTCATATCAACATGAGAAGAAGAGATTTTCTTAAAGGAATATTTGGAGCAGCCGTAGTGGCAGCCGTTCCGGCAGTAGTATTAAAACAAATTGATGCTCTGCCAGAGGAACCTATCCCACCAGTAGATGCTATTGGTAAGACTTATACAGGTCCAATTGAGCATACTATTAAGGTCGATCCTGAATCAATAGATGTATTATATATCTATGATGAAAAAGAACAGCAGCTCATTGCAGCAAGCACAGACTTTAGAGTAGATGTGCAATGCCAATATTATCCGGATGAAGAGTATTCAAGACTTACCGGACAACCTGAATATAGAAAAGCACCTCCTTCTTGGTCTGTATCTGCGCATAATATTGTATGGAAGGTAGATCCAGTACAAGTATTTAATAAAGGTAATGTATTGAAATGCCTAATGGCAAAGGATAACATAAAATTTTGTGGAGAAGTCTTTCTTGCGGAACTTGTAGGATCAGGT
>JAKQFQ010000257.1 GCA_029558315.1 Bacillota bacterium | reverse complement strand
CATTGTATAAGTCTGTCATGCTGTTACACTAAAAACAATTTCATAATCTGCTATCGAATGATCGGTTCTGCTTATTACATTCACAACTTTCAATCGTGGGCGGATCATCCGGTTAAACAATCCCTCTAAAATCTGGCTTTTATTAACAATATGTCCGTTCACATATCCGGTGAATCCACTATCAGGATACCATTTCAGAATAGGGCATCTTAATGAAACAACATCATCCCATCTAACAACTTGAAATCCTGCTTGACCTATCTTATCATCTCCCGTGTGTTTTGATATTGCAACATCAGAGGCCGCTATTTCAATGATATCAACATCTCTGGCAATTGCAAACCGTAACAACGGGATAGAATCAAATTCTTCTACGGATCTTAATCCATAGGGATAGTTTTTAAAATAGGTTTGACATACTAAGTGAGGGGCGAAATATCCTTTAAACCGGGCATGATATCGCTTATAAAGTTCAGAATGATATCCATTATCTCTACATCCTCTTACTGTGAATGTGTGATAATAATCACGATTCAAAGGATCGTATTGAACCCGGTTTGATAACCCCATTACGTCAGAATCAGTTTCAATGGCATAATCAATACCCGATCTCCTGTCTAATACAAGAGATATAGGAGTTGAATCTCCTTCAACATTGATAATTTTGAAGTTGAAGTAATTCTCTAAAAGTGGTTTTATTCGTCTCTGAAACAAGATCTGGCTGAAGTATTGATCTCGTTCTGCATCAGCACTCATTCAGAACCACCCCTCGGGTATTCGCAATCTGAATCATGTCCGGGTTTTTATCACAGCCGATAGCCTGCCGGTTCAGTTTCATTGCAGCGATAACAAAAGTGCCTGTACCTGCAAACGGATCTATTACTAAATCTCCTTCTTTGGTTGAATGCCTGATAAGACGTTCAGCTAGTTCTGATGGTTTCTGCCATGCATGCCATCTCTCATATGTGCCATGCCTGTTATCTGGTGCATTGATATCCTGAACACTGAATTGTTCAGTCATCACAGGACAGTTCAATGCAGGTGCATCAATCCCCTTATAGTAAAGAATAGCCTGCCAGTTCAGTTTATACTGGTCATTAGGAGACGGGCCTAATGTGTTTCGGTATGTCCATACTAAAACCTGACAGAGTTCAAGGTGACCAGGATCTACATTCAGGTACGCTTTGAGTTCGTTTGGATATGCCCCAATACAGACATATGCTCTCCCGGTTGATTTCACCCGGTTTAATGCAACAGGCAACCAGGTTTGTGCAAACTCTTCAATATTATCAACATCGGTTGCATATGGTGGATCAGTGATTAAGAGATCTGCATCTTCTGTGAGTGATTTTAACCACTCTACACAATCACCATGGTGAATGGAGATTTCAACAGGGTTTAATGTGGCTGCTTGTTCAATCTCTTCTTTTGCTTCACGCAATTTAATTGCGTTTATTGCAGACTTGACGTCTTTGAATTCTCCTGATACAACTGAATCTACAATCTGACTCTGTTTCTCCGGTTCTAATCGGGATAATAACAGAAGATCCGTTTTTCTGTCTGCCAGTTCTGTGTCTCGGATCTTGTTTTTGACTTCCGGCGAAATGTTTTTAGATATTTGGATCTCCTGCTCAATGGTTCTTCGAGATTGTCCGGTTTTGTTTGCGGTATCTTGGGAGAACGAA
>JAKQFQ010000252.1 GCA_029558315.1 Bacillota bacterium | reverse complement strand
GGCCTCAATCACGTTAAAGGCCACATGGAACCATATGTTTCTGATTCTTTTTCGGATGAAAAGAATGATGAGCTTACGCATGGCTATGCAATTCTGGTGAATGATATTGGGGAGAATGATGGAATACTGCAAGATGCAACTGATCTTTCCCGTGGACCAGTTAATATCATGCAGGGCAAATCAACAAATGGCTTGGAGAAGACTCTATTCTTCAGACATTCTCAGAAAGTTTCAGAAAATGAAGTTGAAGGTGACTATGGTATCATTCTCACGTTTAGCTTAAGCGAAAACATATAATACTGTTTGTTTGAGATATTACTAAAAGAAAAGGAGATGATCGAAAGATGAAGACAAGAATGGCAAATTTAGCTTTGGTGGCACTTTTGGCCCTATCTGCATTTCCAATAGCAGACGGTTTAAAGGTAACTGGCGGGCTTATTAGTGAGACCGTCGCGCCCGGTCAAGAATTAGATCACGAGATCTATGTATCTCTGGACAAGGATGAATATGTATCGCCACTTTTGACTGTAAATTTATCCGGGTTTGCTATGGACGAAAATGGCACTAATATTATGCTCCCACCAGAAAAAGATAACAAGCAATTTTCTGCAAAAGATTTTTTAACAGTAACTCCAATGGAGATCCAAATTCAGCCGGATGTTCCTCAGAAAATTCTGGTTAAGGCTCAAATTCCAGATGATGTAGGGACCGGAAGCAGGTATGCTCTCATATCCTTAAAAACATCAACTCCTGTAAAAGAAATGGAGAATATAGTGATTACCAAAGTAATCCAAGTACCGGTTTTTTTCAAAATCAAAGGATCAGAATTTGTAGAGACGGGGGAAATTAAAGACCTGGATACTCTTAAAAGTAATGAAGGCGTCGTGATCAATCTCAGATTTATGAATACTGGAAATGTTCATTATAAGCCTACTGCCAAGGCGGTCTTGAAGAATCAGGAAGGAGAGACTCTCGCAGCTTCAGAGCCATTAGAGAGTTCTAGTTCGGTGCTGCCGACCGGTGTTTGGCTCTTCAGTATGCCTATTGTCTCTGAATCTGAACTTTCCCCTGGTGACTATGTAATTGAGGCAGCAGTAACCGATGAAGAAGGAAAGCTCATTGACTCTGGTGAAGTGGCTCTGAACATCTAAAGTTATTTCTTGAAATGCTGCGATCATCTTGACCCGCAGCGTTTTCAATAAATTTTCCGCTTTACTATGTCATCAAGTTAAGAGAACGAAATCTATATATCAAGGAAGCTACATCAACCAAAGAAAATAAGGAGGGATACTTCTGTGAGGGCCAAATTGCAGCTATTAGCCGTTTTTATTATATATATCTCAATTTTGTGCATTCATGGTCAAGATAGCCAAGATTTTTCCAATGATTTTTATACAATAAGTATCGATTTACCATCTAATGAAATATATGATGTATCCCTCTCATTAGGTTTGCCAAATGGTATGGTTTATAAATCAGGAAGTCTTGTTACCAATCAAGATATCAACTATCTTGCTGAGACTATTGTTGGCAGCAATCCATGTCAAATAATCTGGACCTTTGGTGAGATAGATAACTTCGGAAATGAGGATCTAAATCTAGATTTCCAGGTGACAGTAGCTGATGTTGAATCTAATCAAAATGGGGTAGTTCTACCTCCTATAAAAACAACTCTGAACTATCGAGATTCGGATAATAAAACTTATACATCTTCCGGCGAGTTTGAAGCTGTAAAGGTGGTTGAACCCGACCTGAGGATCGATCGCTTCTTTGAGCCGGCAAGTGGATGGCGCGGGGATACAATAACCTGCGACCTTAACATATATCATTCTTCCGCAAGCAGATCCAATGCATATGATGTGGTTATCAATGAATATTTAGCTGAAGGCCTTAGCTATATTCCTGGATCATTGGAGATCTTAAACGGACCTGATGGCGGCATATCGGATTCCCAAAGCCTAAGCGGGCATTTTCCTAAAATTGATCCATCCTGGGATGACGATAATAAAATCTTGCTTAGATATAAAGCTACAATTGATAATAGTATAGCTAATAAATACTCCATGAGCTGTAGGGCAAATTTGGACTGGAGCAGCACAGCCGGAGATAATTCCGAGGAGCGGCAATATTCTAAGACCTCA
>JAKQFQ010000514.1 GCA_029558315.1 Bacillota bacterium | reverse complement strand
ACTTTTCTACCCATTGCATGTACCTCTTATCCAAGGTGCAGTTTCATCGATTGCATTGCCTTTTCATGTTCATCCTGCTCAGTTTGGAACACAGCCGGATATTGCGCTGATCTTGAGATATAGCGAATAACTGCAATCTGGAGAAGCAACCTAACCTTGGTATCGTCCAAGCCCAAATGTATTCTTATATAACTATCAGCAATATCTGGTAACATTGAATAGAGATGCATAGCTATATTTTCAACAGAATGGTAAAATCCCACATTTTGATCTGCACGAATATTCTGTATCAACAGGTTGATGATGTCGATACCAGCAAATTCCTGCTTCTTGCCAGTGTCCCAATCGATCACTCCTTGCAATCTTCCGTTATATGGATCAACTAGGATATTACCATAACCATAGTCTCCATGAGATATTGAAAGCCACATATCTTGGCCAGTGATTGCATCCTTTATGTTTGCTATATTCTCATCAAACAGCCTCTTGAATTTATCTGTGCAACACACTGATTCGCTGATTCTTTTTTCGTCTTCATAAAACAAATTACTAAAGAGCTTTTGGTCGATACTATATTTCCTTTCTGTGGATATATTTAAATCCAATGTGAATTGTATAGATTCTTTCAGTATCCTGTCTTTTAACGATCTGCTGTTAACTTTCCAAGCCAGTATCCCGGGCATGAGGCTTTCTATGAAAACATGGTTTTCTTGAAAAGAAAGCTCTGCGAGAGGAGTTGGAATTTTTGCCTTAACAGCATCCGGCACATTATTGCTTTGATGAAGCCATTGGAGAAAAGAATGGTTTTTCCTAATAATCTTTTTTATCTCCTGGCTGTGAACTACACGGGCTATAAAGTGCTTGGAAGTATTGGTCTCTTTGACAAAGAGCACGAGCGCGCCCCTGTCGCGGATATCTACCCGCTCTAGCTGTAAGCTTGCTCCTCCTTGTATCCCGCTCTCCCCAAGAGCTGTGCGTATTCTTTCGAAAAGTGCATTCTGCAAGAGGTCTCTATGCATGCACAGTACCGCAAAACGATCGTGCAACAGGTGATACTTGCCCATCGAGTGGATACGCTTCATTAAGAAATGAGTGTAATGGGGGATCTCCAGAAAGCGGCTACCGGGAGTCACCATCTCGTCGATCCCCTGTGCAGCGTCATTTCCAGAGAAGGGTAGAAAGACATGTACGTGAGGGAATGATGCTCTTGTAATA
>JAKQFQ010000209.1 GCA_029558315.1 Bacillota bacterium | reverse complement strand
CAATCAAACTGGCCAGATCGACATCTGCTGGGGTAATCGCTGCTGCTCTTTCAAGGTATTTGAAGCCCTTGTCCACATAATTGGAACGAATCATCGCATAAGCGAGCTGAATCAGTAACTGAGAATTAGCAGGATTTTTCTCCAGTGCTGCAAGCACTTCTTTTTCTGCTTGTTCTGCTTTGCCGGCTTCTACATAGAGCAGGGTTTTGAGACCTAAGAATCTTTCCTGTTCAGGTTCTGAAATAAAACGAATTGCCTGTTCAAAGAGATTGATTGATTTGTCATAGTTTTTTTGACGTTTATAATGATCAGATAATCTCATAAAAGCAGCACCATAATTGGTTACCAGACGAGTCATATTTTCATCTTTATAAAGTTTATCGTTAAAGATGCCTCGATATTGATACACTTTAGTCAGATTCTTTTCCAGACGTTCAGCATCAATATTCTCTGCTAATTCTTCGATAACCACTCTGTCCACCATTCCTTCGTTTCTCAGATGTTTGTCAAATCCGGAAGTCTCTGAACAGGTAACAGCAAAGTATATCGGACGTTTGCCAAAGTTATCTTTAATAATCTGAATGACAGCATAATCTTTCACTAGCAAAGGGGTATCTTTTGCCAGTTTGATGATAAATGATTGCCCAGTTTTAGGGTCTCCGATCTGGACTTCTGAATCACTGTCCAGTCTGATTGGCATCAACTGGTCTATATTTCTGTCTTCCACATTAAATTCCACGCCTTCTTTATCTCTTAGCTGGCGAATATACCAGGGGGTATTCAGTAAACTGAGATTGGCGACTGTTACATCTTTACGGATTCCGGCACATTCTTTGTTTTTATAATCCATTGCGCCACGAATCAATTCATTTGTTTTATTAGTGGGATTGGTATCACGTGCAGGATGAACAAATTCAATCGCATAAGGGTCTTTCACTGCCTGAGCATACCAGAGCGGGAAGGTGTCATTATCGCCATTGGTAAAGATAATCGCATCTTTTTCCAGAGAATTCAGCAGGTTTAGTCCATAATCCAGAGAAACCAATTCTCCGGTACGATTATGAACAAAGTATTGACTGGAAAGGTTTACAAAAGGATAGAGAATCAATAGAGCCAGCAAGACCGTTTGAACCATCTTTTTCGCTTTTGAAAAATCAAAGAGTCTGATTAAACCAACC
>JAKQFQ010000161.1 GCA_029558315.1 Bacillota bacterium | reverse complement strand
GCCTGCCGAGTTAAGAAACTTATTCCATCCTGCTGACGTTGTTATATTTGATGCAATAGCTGCTAATCATACCGGAGATGACAATGATATACACAGCGTGGACTTTAGAGCTATGGCATATGACGGGACTTATCACTGGTTTCAGTTCAGATATAAGGTAACTCCGTCCGAGTCAGATAAGCATCAAGGAATAGGCGGTTCTATAATTGACATAACTAAGGATAAGGAAAAAGATCACCTTATTGAAACAATGGCATATATTGATGAGGTTACTCAGATTTACAACAGAAACAAATTTATGCAGATTGGGCAGGAAACCTTTGAATGTGCTGACGGTAAAAGCTTTGATTACTGGGTTATTGTTTTTGATATTGACAGCTTCCACATTATTAACGATACCTGCGGATATCTTAACGGCAACAGACTGCTTTATGAATTCGGAGGAGTTCTGACAAAATCCTTGTCTGCCGGAGGCTTTGGAGCAAGAATTGGCGGAGATAATTTTGCTGCACTTATCAAGTATACCGTAGAAGAGGATTTGCCGGTTAACTTTATAAAGAAGGTTCAGCACGGACTTGCAGAGCTTTCTATAAAATCTTTCTCAACTCAAACTCTTACATGCTCAGCAGGCTACTGCAGAATGTCTGACGGCGGAACGGATTTTGCTCAGGTTCTTGACCATTCGGAATTTTCTTTAAGCCTTTCAGACGGTTCAAGAAACAGCATAATAAGATATGATAACAATGTTCACGATAAGATAATTGCAGGAACTGCAATTGAAAAAGAACTTGCATTGGCTATAGATAATCATGAGCTTGTACTGTATTATCAGCCTAAAATTGATCTTGCTGACGGTGATCTTATGGGAATGGAAGCACTGATACGCTGGATTAAGCCTGACGGAACAATAATTCCTCCGAATCAGTTTATACCTGTAGCTGAAAAATCAATGCTTATAACAAGAATAAGTGAGTTTGTTCTATATGAAGCATGCAGACAGAATAAAGAGTGGCAGGATAAGGGCTACAAGCCTGTAACAGTGTCAATTAACCTTACAGCTGTTGATTTTTATCAGACTGATGTCAAGGATTCTATTTTGAAAACTCTCAGCAGTACAGGGCTTGAGGCTCATTGGCTTGACGTTGAGCTTACTGAAAGCCTTGCACTTAAGGATATTGACCATGCTATACAGCAGATGAAGGAGATAAAAGAGCTTGGAGTTAAGCTGTCTATGGACGATTTCGGTACAGGCTACTCATCATTGAGCTATATTCAGGTTCTTCCTATAACACTGCTTAAGCTTGACCGTTCATTTATTATGTACCTTGAGGATGACGAAATATCAAGGGAAATTGTTTCCGCTGTTATAAGAATTGCTAAATCTAAAAAGATTGAAACAATAGCAGAGGGAATTGAAACCATTGGGCAGGCACAAATTCTAAA
>JAKQFQ010000148.1 GCA_029558315.1 Bacillota bacterium | reverse complement strand
ACAAGGATAACCCCGTTACCTGCCTCTATACCATAAATGGCGGCAGAGGCAGCGTCTTTGAGGACTTCGATAGAAGCGATATTGTCCGGATCGAGATAATTCATATTGTCAACCTTCAAGCCGTCAACGATGATTAGGGGAGTTGTTGAGGAGTTTGAAGAATAACCACGGATCTGAATGCTCGCTTCAAAGCCGGGAGCTCCCGATGCATTCACAATCTGAACGCCGGCAGCCTTTCCTTGTAAAGCCTGGGTAACAGATACTGTGGAGCTCTTAGCAAAATCATTCCCTTTAATAGAAACGACAGCACCCGTAAGATCGGATTTCCTTTGGATACCATAACCAATCACCACCATTTCTTCAATCCATTCTGGCTGATCTTTGAGAGTAATCCTATAAATTGTATCTTTCCCAACAGGAATGGTGGTAGTTGAATATCCAATACAAGAAACAGTTATAAAAGAATTCTCAGGCACAGACAAAGAAAAGTTGCCTTCGATATCTGTTATAGTTCCTATAGAAGAACTCCCTTCCAACATAACAAATGCGTCAATTACACTTTCTCCATTTTTGTCAACTACGACTCCGCTTATCATCACATTCTGACTTGTCCGGGCAGATATGACTTTTTCCACAGAGGAAAGAATAATATGGTTGCCCAAAAATTTGTAGGAAATATTGATGCCTTCAAACAAGGAATCAAGAACCTTATTGATACTTTGCGTCTCAATATGAATACTCATTTTCTGACTTACATCTACTTTGTCATTATATATGAATAAACGACCTGTCTGATTTTCAATTTCATTGAGGATGGTTTCAAGAGTAACATCCTCAATATTCAAAGACAATTTATTATCTTGAGAATAGAGTGGTTTGCAGATTAAGCAAAAAAAGATTGCTAATAGTATGGCTACATTCCGGTTCAATTGATATATACTATTCTTTTATCATCATCAATTGTATAGGCAAAGCCCACACTCTGTTGCAAGATGCCAAGGGCATAATTCAATCCATCCGAAATTCTGAACTTACCGGTAAGACTAAGGGAAAGGACAGGCTTATTAAAAATAAAATCCACACAGTAATATCTTTCCAAATCTACAAGAATCTTATCAAACATCTTGTTGTGGAATGAATACAAACCTTCTTTCCAAGCATATTT
>JAKQFQ010000140.1 GCA_029558315.1 Bacillota bacterium | reverse complement strand
TGGCCCATATGATATTTCAAAGTACTTTTCTGATGTTGCTGAGGGATTTCATCTGAAAGAGTGGACGTACAGGGAGATAATAAATATCGTTTTAAACTCTGGCTTTTCTTCATTTCATCCCAGGATATCTACTGCAGGCATAGATATAGCATTGCCCTTTCCATACTTCTCAGGCCTGGAAAGACTAATGGAACAATATCATGGTCGTTACCGGAGGCTCATTTCCAAGCGTCTGATCCCAATGCTATATGCAGTGGCAATGAAATAGACGGAACAGGGTCAAAAGTGACACTATTAACAATTAAACAGAACTATTTCAGGAACAGAACCGTAACATGACTCAGCCAAAAGTAAAGATATGTTTTGTTCTATCGCATTTGCCGCAAGGCGGGGCAGAGCGGCAGACTCTGAATTTAATCAGAATGCTGAATCCTTCACGTTTTGAGGTCACTTTGATATTATACGCGAATCAGGAAATATTTTACAAAGAAATACATGATTTAAACGTTCAAATAATTTCCTGCCCTGCGTACAGCGGTTGTAAATTAATAAAGAACCTTAAAGGTGCGATATTTCTGAGGAAGATTTTATCACAGAACCACTTTGACCTTATTCATACGCTATTGTTTCACAATGGCTTATGGGTAAGATTGCTTGCGCCGGTACAATATAGTGGACGAATAATATATTCAATTCGTAACAGCCTTGAACAGTCTTCCTTTTTCGAGAGGTCAGTTGAAAAACTGCTCCATGGACGGTCAGTAACAGTAACAAATAGTCACTTTGTTCTGGAGCAGTATAAAAAAATAGTTGGAAATTGTGCAAGCGAATCTTGCCAGACAATCTATAATGGAATTGAAACAGAGAAGTTCAGAACCTCAGAGACCCCGTTTTTAAGTGATACAATAGTGATTGGAACCGTAGGAAGACAGACACCATTAAAAAACCAGATTCAAATTCTCAGGGCGGTAAAGAAACTTAGCGAAGAAGTCACAGTTCATGCATTCATAATTGGAGATAATGATCAAGGCAGTTGGCAGATTAGTAATGCTTATGTTAAAGCTAATAAAATAGCTGATAAAGTGACAATTATGGATTCGCAAAAAGATATAGAGAACTACTATAAGAGGTTCAATATCTTTGTTTTGTCATCCATTTATGAAAGTTGTCCAAATGCATTATTTGAAGCGATGCTGTCCAGATGCCTTTGTATTGTATCAAGTGGCTCTAATAAAGATAAATTTGTCCGGGATGGATATAACGGATTTGAATACGATGGTTCTGATTCTGATCTTATTGAAAAGCTCAGGAAAGTTATTAAGCTCCTAGGCAGTGAGCGTGCTGAGAATATCCAGAAGAATGCTCAGGAATATGTATCATCAAATTTCTCAATGGCAAAAATGACAGATAGTTATATTGAGCTTTACAGTAGCTTGATTAGGGCTAAAGATGTATCATGAGTATCCATATGCTCCAGACAATAACCACCTGAGTAGTGTTTGTTTATGACAGAAAAGTCAATCATAATTCTCGGTGACTCGTTTACGTTCCCAGATGGCAATGCTGCCACAAACAGAGTTTATACATATGCCCGAGGATTCAATGAGAGTGGTGTAAAAGCGCATATTGTCTGTTTCAGGAATGACTATCTGGTGTCTCATGGAGGGGAAGCCGATGGGATAACCTATTACTATCCTTTCCGCCAGACGACAAGAAGTCCCTATTTTCTTGTAAGGAGATGGCATAATCTTCTCAAGTATTATAACACCTTAAGAATAATTAAGGAGATTAAGAGGGATCATGATATTATGGCGATTATTGCTTATACCGTCAGGATGTCAACCTTTTTATATGCCTGGTTTCTTTCTGTTATCTTCAGAACGAATCTGATACTAGAACGGAGTGAGCATCCCCTGAAGGAAATTAGCAACAGGATTGCTATTCTGGGAGGATACATCAAGACATTCATTGAGGCAAGGTTAAGTGATGGCATTCTTTGTATATCTGATTATCTCCGTAAATTTTACAGATCCGTCGGAGCAATAGAAAGGAAACTTCTTGTTGTCCCCAGCACAGTAGACTTTAAACGGTTTGAGGGTAATTTTATCCCTCTCTTTGATTTCAGATACATATGCTATTGCGGCAGTCTGACATATACTAAAGACGGGGTTCATATACTTATTGAAAGCTTCTCCAAAATAACTGACAAGCATCCGGACATCATACTTGTCCTAATTGGAAAGGCTGACACTCAGGAAGATGAGCAAAGTCTCAAGGCTCTCGCAGCAAGTATGGGTGTTGAAAAGAAAATCCACTTTACCGGTATCTTATCACGGGACCTCATCCCGGGCTACCTGTGCAATGCGGAAGTTCTGCTACTGTCTCGCCCGAGAAGTATTGTTGCAGATGCCGGCTTCCCGTCTAAGGTTACAGAATATCTTTCTACAGGTAAACCGGTAGTGGTAACCCGTGTAGGAGAGATTCCCCTCTATCTTACTGATAGTGTTAATGCCTTTTTGGCTGAACCTGATGATATTGATGACTTCGCAAATAAAATGGATTATGTCCTCTCAAATTATCAGTCATCTATGAAGGTTGGAATAAAGGGCAGGGAACTTGTCGCTTCCACCTTTAACTACAGGTATCAGTCAAAACGGATCATTGAGTTTCTGAAGATTATTTAAACATCAGGCAATGAAAGCTGTTTTCAAATCTGTGCTTGATAATACTGACAGACTGGCTGTTGAAAAGTTTGCCGGAGAGGTTGATTATTGCGCTATCGAACAGCAGATTGGTTTTCCCGAGTTGTTGTATAGCTCAAGAATCACATACTTCCTTCTCAGGGATGATGCTGATTGCTTAAAGAGTTACTGCCAGATAAATGAGAATTTTAAAAGCGCACATATATGGTTCGGACCTGTTTGTGATGATCCGGACCTTACGATCGAGTCAGTGCACAGAATAGTTGAGTATTATAAAAACAAACACTTCTGGTATATTGGAATTCAACCTTACCGGAAGACAGGTTATGAAGCCGATTATATTGAATATAATCTAAGCTCTAAAATAAAGATTGACTATATCATTGATAATGAAAACACAAAGTCTTCATTGGAAATAAATCTTGACGAAAGTATCGAGAAGATTTGGGGTAAATTCAGCAAAGGTCATAAAAGTGCGATAAAGAAAGCCAAAAAGAGTGGTATTATTGTTCAGGCAGCTTCTTCAGCCAGTGAGGTATCATCTTTCCAGCAGGTCTACGTGGGGATGTGTAAAAGCCGTAACATCAGGGCTCATACTCCCAATGAAATTGAAGGCATCGTCAGCTATCTCACCTCGCATAACCTTGGCTCATTATTGCTGGCGTACGGTCCTGAAAACGTAATTCTGGGAGGAGCTGTCTTCGCATACCAGGGCGTCTCGGTAAGATATTTATTGAGTGCTTCTGATCCGGACCGAAGAGACTTGCCGATTTCTCACCTGATTGTCTATGAGGCAATTGAAAGGGCGAAGTCGCAACAATTCAACTACTTTGATTTTTGGGGTTATAACCATTTTGCATTGCCATCAGAACAGATCTATCTGGTCAACAGGTTTAAGCATGGTTTCGGAGGATACTTCACATTCATGATGAAAAAGATGAATATAAGCTTGATACCCTATGGTTTCTTTTTTTACAAATTGTATAACAGGTCAAAAAAGGGACTGATTCTTCTGAAAAATATCCATCGGCAAAAGAATTAATTAATCTGCCTTCCGTTTAGTGGTAGGTATTTGAACAGTTTTATCAAGAGCAGATGAAAAAAAGTATAAACGGCTTGATTTTTAAATTGATGTCAGGTCTGTTCGTTTTTCAGGCGGGAGAGATGGTTGCGTGTACAGTCACAGGTTGCCATAATTCAGCAACTCTGCAGTCATCTTTATCTGATCACAATGTCTACTCTGGTGAAGATTTTGGGCATGAATCTGGAACAAGATTTTTCTGGAGTCCTGCAGTGGAGGCAATACGGTTTTCAAAAATAGGGCCATCAATAAAGGGTGACCTCTTCCTAACCATGGTAATGGAGCCGTTAAACTATTGGCTGTTGCTTGAAAATGTGAGATTGGAATGCCAAGCTGATGGAGCTATTGATGTTTTCAACGACAATGATCAGGAGATACAAGGCTTATCAATTGCTGTCAGCAGAAATTCGGGTATGATTCTCCTGGATGGCAATGAACCTGTGTCGAGACCGGTTGATGAAGATCTGATCTTCTGGTTCGATATCTCTGCCAATTCACGAAGGACCATTAGCTTTGTTGACCACATTTAGTATACGGGAATTCATGTATTTAATTATTACAATCGATACGGAAGGTGACAATCAGTGGGACCATGGCAGGACCCTGACGGTTGAGAACATCAAGTACTTACCTCGTTTTCAGGATTTATGCGAAAAATATGGTATCACTCCTACCTACCTTATTACCTCAGAGGTTAGCCTGGACGAATATGCGAGTGAGTTGTTTTCGGAATATGTGAAAAATGGTG
>JAKQFQ010000115.1 GCA_029558315.1 Bacillota bacterium | reverse complement strand
GCTTCCGCGTTCATTTTCTTTCATCTCCTAATTTATTTCTCTTTTTGCAGGGGAAATTCCTTTCCCGCGCAATTCATACATATGGTATTGGTAGTATAAATAGTTGTCGATCGGCTGAATATGACCATTGTCGTGCATAAGCTTATATACCATTAGATACAAGTATGGATCAGTAATGTTGAGGTGATTAAAACGGAACAAAATATTATCCGCCGGACGATTTCTATTAGACCGGATCAGGACGTATGGCTTAAGAACCATCGGGAGCTTAATTTTTCTGCGTTTGTGCAGAAAAAACTGGATGAGGAAATAGAGAGGCGGGACAATGATAATCACTAACCTTAGATCATACATAGGAAAAAGGATAAAGAAGTGGAATGGGCCGGATAATTATTTACTATGGCTCTATCTAGAGCCTTCTCTATTGGAGATGGCAGCTTATCGTATAGTGGGCCATGCATATTTTCAGAATGATATGTTTTGGGATGGATCGGGTATTAATCCTATAAAAATAGTCCCCGGAACTAAGGATGAGATGATAGAAGCAGTGATGGAAGAAATAGCATTAAGAGGTGTTGAGGATGAGCTTTAGAGAACAGATTCAAAACATTCAAGATGGCATAGAAGATCTGGATATATTGATGGAGGCGGAACAGAATGCGAGAGCGGCATTATATGAAAAGTATGAAAAGAGGGGTATTTTGCTCGCAGCTTACCATCTTTGGGAAGATGGACATTGCCAGGGAGACGCATCAGATGAAGAGATGACAAATGATGCAATAGCTCTTGGAATCGATGTAACTAAAGAAGATTGGGAACAGAGATTGCTTGATAAACTAGATGAAGAATATTTAGGTTTTTACGCGATAGAATTGGAGGAGGTGGCCTAAACATGGCCTTGACCGAAATCGAATTTAAACAGTGTTCCCGATGTGGGCGTGTTTGGGGCATTGGTGAGTTGCTTGTTGATCAAGCAGATTGTCCGCAGTGTTATTCTCCACTACGGGAATTTGAGGAAGTGGCATGAGATGCCCTCAAAACTCATAAAGCTGCTACAGGCAGCAAAAACTGAGCTAGAAATAAGAGGACTTTCAAATTCAAATGTATATAGCGCAATAAGCTCAGAGATATACTACCTGGAAGAGGAAGAGGGATTGCCGCAAGATTGGAGGGAGGGGATTTGAGATGTATATAAGATACGCAGACGGAATAACGCCGGATAGGGTAGTTAGACATAA
>JAKQFQ010000067.1 GCA_029558315.1 Bacillota bacterium | reverse complement strand
CGGAATATGCGAGGATTTTGCCCATAGATAGGACTCCTTGTCCACCAAAACCTGCTATTATTATCTCTTCTTTCATATTTCTCCTTTTTATATATCCTTTATATCTCCTAATGGGTATTTCGGGAACATATTTTCTACCATCCATTCGTTTGACTTAACTGGTGAAAGTTTCCATCCGGAGTTACATGTACTTACAATCTCAACGAATGATGTTCCTTTGTCCATCATAGAATTCTCGAATGCTTTGCGTATGGCTTTTTTTGCCTTTCTTACGTTTGCAGGATTATGTACTGATTGCCTGGTAACAAAGCACGTACCATCCAGTTGAGCAATCAATTCTGTTATTTTAAGAGGGTTGCCGTGAAGTTTTGGGTCCCTTCCATATGGCGTTGTAGCAGTCTTCATGCCTATGAGGGTAGTAGGGGCCATTTGTCCACCGGTCATACCGTAGATAGCGTTATTGATAAAAATCATAACAATATTCTCTCCTCTGTTACATGCGTGCATTACCTCAGCAGTTCCGATAGATGCAAGGTCTCCGTCTCCCTGATATGTGAAGACATATTTTTCAGGATGTAACCTTTTAGTAGCGGTTGCCAATGCAGGGGCACGTCCGTGAGCAGCCTGCTGCCAGTCGATGTCAAGGTAGTTGTAGGCAAATACAGAGCATCCTACAGGTGATATGCCGATAGTCTTTTCCTGGATGCCCATCTCTTCAATCACTTCAGCTATTAGCTTATGAACTGTCCCATGTGAACAACCCGGGCAATAGTGCATCACGTTGTCGGTAAGCAGAGGCGATTTGCTGTATACTCTGTTTTCCGGTTTGATTATATCTTTAAGATCCATGATATTCTGTATGTTTTATTTCGAAATAGATTGTTTGAAAGCATCCAATACCTCTTCTGGTGAAGGAACAATACCGCCGAGCCTTCCAAAGAAGTTAACAGGAATTTTTCCGTTAACGGCAAGTCTTACATCTTCAACCATTTGTCCTGCACTAAGCTCTACAGACATCATGGATTTCAACTGAGGAACTAGCCTTTGAATCTCTTTGGTAGGGAAAGGGTACAGAGTGATAGGCCTAAGAAGACCGACCTTAATGCCCTCTTTTCTGGCCTGTTCAACCGCGTTTTCACATATTCTTGCCATACAGCCATATGCTATAATAACATGTTCTGCATCTTCACA
>JAKQFQ010000059.1 GCA_029558315.1 Bacillota bacterium | reverse complement strand
GACGAACCTTCAGCAGTTCTTTTTCGTGCTGTCAAGGGTGGCGTTAAGCTATCACAAACTAAAATATCTACAGTTTTCAAGGTTCATCTGAGCCTTTTTTCTTTGCTCAGTTTTTTCATAAATCATTTGACACTATCCTATGTTGTATAGATATTAAATGTTGTATAGATATTAAATTATGATTTAACTATCTCAGAAAACCATTTACAATCTGGTCTTCAGCCTCTTTTTCTGTCAATCCCAATGTCATCAGCTTAATCAGCTGCTCTCCTGCTATTTTACCAATTGCTGCTTCATGAATCAGGCTGGCATCTACGTGATTCGCCGTGATTTCCGGAATTGCTTTCACACTTGCATGATCCATGATAATGGCATCACACTCTGTATGACCATTACAAAGATTATTTCCATTGATTTTCGATAAGAATATCTGATGTGATTCTTCCTTTGCAACAGATCGTGAAATGACATTCGTACTTGCATTTTCTCCATTCAGATCCACTTCAAAATCAGTCTTAGCAGTCTGCTTTCCGTGTGTCATAATCTTTTCATGAATAATTAATGTTGCAGATTCATCCAACTTAGCCTTCGTACATCGCTCTGTTGAATCCACGCCTTTGATCTGCACGGTTTCCATTTCCATGTATGCATTTTCCTGAAGATGAACAATGGTAGTTGGATTCATAATGCGCTCTCCATTTCCATCACCTTCTCCATAGTGCTTCTCAACATATTTTACCCGTGAATTCTTACCGACCTCAAAGCTGTGAATTCCACTATGTTCTGATGTTGCATCACCGCCATTATGAATACCACATCCTGCAATAATTGTAATATCACAATCCTCTCCAATGATAAAATCGTTATATACAACTTCCTTTAATCCGGTCTGGGATAATACTACAGGGATGTGTACACTCTCTTTCTTTGTTCCCGGCCGAATAATTATATCAATACCTGATTTATCAGTCTTAGAAACAATATCTATATTCGCTGTTATATTTCTTCCAGCTGCTTGTCCATTTACTCTGAAGTTATAAGCACCTGCCGGTACTTCATGAAGTCCTGATACCTCTGCTAATAACGTTTTCTGAATCTCATCCATGAACTGCCTCCTACAACTTTTCGGTCAAGACACTGCAGCTGCCTTCGCCAGCAAACAATGTCGGGTAGATTTCGCTTCGATTGCCATAACCCGCAACCTCACCATTTTTCAGCACTACAATCTTATCTGCGATATTCAGAATACGCTCCTGATGTGAAATAATTAATATCGTACCCTGTATTTTTTCATGCATTTTCTCAAATACCTGTATCAAATTATGGAAACTCCACAAGTCAATTCCGGCTTCCGGCTCATCAAATACCGATAGTTTGGTTCCTCGTGCAATTACCATCGCAATCTCAATTCTTTTCAGTTCTCCACCAGATAAGGATGCATTTACTTCGCGGTTAATGTAATCTCTTGCACACAGACCAACCTCTGAAAGATAAACACATGCCTCTGATGCTGTGATTTTCTTACCTGCGGCGAGCGTAATCAGATCCTTCACTGTAATTCCCTTGAATCGAACCGGCTGTTGAAACGCATAACTGACACCCATCTGTGCACGCTCGGTAATTGTTTTATGCGTGATATCTTCTCCATCCAGTAATATCGTTCCTTCTGTTGGAAGAATAATCCCTGTAATCAGTTTCGCCAGTGTAGACTTTCCTCCACCATTCGGGCCTGTAATTACCACAAAACGATCATCCAGCTTAAGGTTGATGTTCTTTAATATATCCTTTTCCTGATTCTCACCAGTAACCTGGTAAGACACATTCTTCAATTCTAACAATGAAAAACCTCCGTCTGAGTTCAAAGACTCTCAATCATTCCTTCTCACTTCATAAAATCCACAATAAGTATAACAGTGTCAGGGCAAAAAATCAATGTATCAGTCTTTCATTTTTCTGATTCTTGATGCAACAAACATAATTGTGAACAGGTCTGTAATACCACTGAATAACAGACCACAG
>JAKQFQ010000049.1 GCA_029558315.1 Bacillota bacterium | reverse complement strand
CCCAATACGAGCTCTGTCCCCAATACGAGCTCTGTCCCCTCTGCGAGCTCTGTCCCCAATACGAGCTCTGTCCCCAATACGAGCTCTGTCCCCAATGCGAGCTCTGTCCCCAATACCCCAAAAGCCTTCGTCATAATCGTTCTTGACGATGCCGGCCACAATCTTTCTCAGCTTAACCCCTTTCTTTCTTTGCCTCACGATCTGACAATAGCTGTTCTTCCCGGTTTAGCGTATTCTGCACAGTCGGCTGAGCAGGCAAGAAATGCTGGCAAAGAAGTCATCCTGCATCAGCCCATGCAGGCTGTCAACCTTTCAACTAATCCCGGTCCAAAATCTATTCAGCCTGATATGTCTTCATCTCAAATTCGTGCGCTGTTAACCGAAAATATCAGGGAAGTAGGTCCTGTTGCCGGAATGAATAACCATGAGGGATCTCTAATTACTGCTGATATTAATGCGATGAATACAATAATTTCTTTCTGTAAAGAAATGTCTTTATATTTTTTGGATTCACGTACTAACAGTGAAACAAAGGCTTCTCTTGCAGCGCTGGAACTTAACACTAAGGTTTGGGAGCGTAATATTTTTCTGGATAATACCCAAAATAGACAAGACATTATTGAGATGTATAACAAGGGCTTAAAATTTGCCGACAAAAATGGTATGGTAATAATGATCGGTCATATTTGGTCTGGAAATAATCTAGCATCGATTCTTGATGAATTATATGCTTCCTCTATTAGTAAAGGCTATGAATTTAGGACAATCAATAGCCTTGTAAAGACCGGTCAATAATATTTCTTGAGGTTACAGTATGAAAATTTTAGGTATTGAGTCTTCCTGTGATGAAACTGCAGCCGCTGTAGTAGAAGACGGCAGGACAATAATAAGCAGTGTTGTTGCAACTCAGATTCCTTTTCATGAACAGTATAACGGTGTAGTGCCGGAAATCGCCAGCCGTAAGCATGCTGAGTGGATTCTGCCTGTTGTACAAAGGGCTCTTAATGAAGCATCCTTAACAATTGATGAAATTGACGCTGTTGCCTCTACAAACAGGCCGGGTCTTATGGGCTCTTTGCTCGTAGGGTTAACCTTTGCAAAAACTCTTGCATGGTCAACCGGAAAGCCGTTTATTGCTGTTAATCATATGCTCGGTCATCTGTATGCTGCTCATCTTTCGCAGGATATATCCTACCCCTATCTTGGACTGCTTGTTTCCGGGGGACACAGCATTATCTGCAAGGTTTCAGGCTTTGATGATATTGAAGTTTTGGGAACAAC
>JAKQFQ010000033.1 GCA_029558315.1 Bacillota bacterium | reverse complement strand
CTGTGTACTTACAGGCGTGGACGAACAGGGAATTAGTGTCTGTATTACAGAAGACTAAATTATAAAAAGAAAGGTTAGTAAAATGAGAAAAACAAAGATTGTATGTACGATAGGACCCTCTTCCGAAAGTGAAGAGATGCTTCAGAAAATGATTCTTGCAGGTATGGATGTTGCAAGATTTAACTTCTCCCATGGAACCAAGGAGGAACAGAAGGGTAAGCTCCTTCGTCTTCGTAAGCTGGCAGAGGAAATGTCTATGCCGGTAGCAGCGTTGATGGATACCAAGGGCCCCGAGATCAGACTCTGTGACTTTGCTAATGGCAAAGAGACATTAGAACAGGGTCAGAAGTTTACTCTGACAACGAAAGAAATCCTTGGAACCAAGGAATGTGCTACAATTACTTATAAGAATCTGAAGAATGATGTCAAAGTAGGTAACCATGTATTGATCGATGATGGACTTGTTGAAATGGTGATTGATGAGATTACCGATACCGATATTGTCTGTACGGTATTAAATGGTGGAAGTGTCAGCAATCATAAGGGTGTCAATGCACCGGGAGCAACGCTTTCCATGCCCTATATTAACGAGGTGGATCGTGGAGATATCGAATTTGCAGCAGAGGAACATTTTGACTTCATCGCAACTTCCTTTGTAAGATGTAAGGAAGATATCCTGGAAGTTCGTAAGATTCTGGATGCTAAGGGCAGCAAGATAAAGATTATTGCAAAGATTGAGAATATGCAGGGAATAAAGAATCTGGAAGAGATTCTTGAAGTATCCGATGGTGTTATGGTAGCCAGAGGAGATATGGGTGTTGAAGTACCACTGGAAGAAGTTCCAATCCTGCAAAAGGATATGATTAAAAAAGCAGTTGCACAGGGCAAGCATGTTATTACTGCTACACAGATGCTCGAATCTATGATTCATCATCCACGTCCTACGAGAGCCGAGACCACAGATGTAGCGAATGCGATTTTTGATGGAACAACTGCAATCATGTTATCCGGAGAGAGTGCAGCCGGAGAATATCCGGTGGAGGCAGTAGAGACGATGTCCCGTATCGCTGAAAGAACCGAGAACAGCATCAACTATGTAGGTCGTATGAGAAAGGTTGAGGATCAGGGAAGACTGGAACTGACCACAGCAATCTCCCATGCAACCTGTTCCACAGCCGTAGATATTGAAGCAGCAGCAATCGTAACGGTAACTATGTCAGGATTTACCGCAGAGAAAATCTCCAGATACAAGCCGGACTGTCCCATCATTGGATGTACCACAACTCCTGAGGTATGCAGACAGATGAATCTTCTCTATGGTGTTAAGCCAATCCTGATTAAAGAAGATATTAGTGCTGATCACTTATTCAAGACTGCAATTAAAGCAGCTGTTGATGGTGGATATGTCCATTCCGGAGATCGTATTGTCATCACAGCAGGTCTTCCGCTTGGCGTAACCGGTAATACAAACATGATTCGTGTCGAAGAGATTGAGTAGATGATTAGGTAAATGATTGAGTAAATAAATCTGGGGGTAACTGTATGGGGCAGTATATTATGGCACTGGATCAGGGAACGACTAGTTCCCGCTGTATTTTGTTTGATCATGCAGGGCGAATCTGTGCATCCGCACAGAAGGAATTTACACAGTACTATCCTAAGCCGGGATGGGTGGAGCATGATCCGATGGAGATCTGGTCCTCACAGCTTAGCGTGGCGATTGAAGCACTGGGGAAGATTCATGCCAAGATTGAAGAAGTTGAGGCAATTGGAATTACCAATCAGAGAGAGACCACGATTGTATGGGATAAATTGACCGGAAAACCGGTGTATCCGGCGATTGTGTGGCAATGCAGAAGAACAGCCGATCGCATAGATCAATTGATAAGCGATGGGATGGAGTCCTATGTCAGAGAGACGACGGGGCTGGTTCCGGATGCGTATTTCTCGGCAACGAAAATCGCATGGATTCTGAATGAGGTAGAAGGTGCAAGGGAGCGAGCCAAGAAGGGCGAACTTTTATTTGGTACGGTGGATAGCTGGTTGATCTATAATCTGACAGAAGGTCAGGTGCATGAGACCGATTATACCAACGCTTCGAGAACAATGTTATATAATATACATAAGCTTGAGTGGGACGAGCAGCTGCTGTCCTACTTTAAGATTCCGGCATGTATGCTGCCTAAGGTTTTACCATCGGGACATCTGTTTGGCGAGACCAGCACTTCCCTGATTGGGAAGCGAATTCCGATCGCAGGAGTCGCAGGAGATCAGCAGGCTGCACTGTTTGGACAAGGCTGCTTTCATGCAGGAGAAGTCAAGAATACATACGGTACGGGCTGCTTCCTTTTAATGAATACCGGGGATAAGGCAATTGTGTCGGGGAATGGATTAATTACAACAATTGCTGCAGGCTGTACGACAACGCCAAGCTATGCACTAGAGGGAAGCGTATTTGTTGCAGGTGCTGCGATTCAATGGCTGCGTGATGAATTGCAGTTGATTACAACGGCAGCAGATTCTGAAATCGCAGCAACAAGTGTTGCGGATACTGCCGGTGTCTATATGGTTCCTGCATTTACAGGATTGGGTGCCCCTTATTGGAACCCATATGCAAGAGGTATGATTGTGGGACTGACAAGAGGTGCGAATAAGAACCATTTGATCAGAGCATCCTTAGAGTCCCTGGCTTATCAAACAATGGATGTTATTAATGCAATGGAAGCAGATGCAGGTCTGTCTCTTCGAAAGCTGCAGGTAGATGGTGGCGCAAGCAGCAATAACTTCCTGATGCAATTTCAGGCAGATCTCTTGGGAACACAGGTAGTTCGTCCAAGCTGCGTGGAGACAACCGCACTTGGAGCGGCATTTTTGGCAGGACTCACCACGGGATTCTGGAAGGATGAAGAGGAACTAAAGAGCACAAGGGAACAGGAGAATTCCGATGAACAGGGAAAGACATTTGTTCCAACGATGAAGGATGAAGAGAAGCAAATGCGGCAAAATGGCTGGAAGAAGGCGGTTCGTTGTGCCCTTGCATATGCAGAGTAGAGGTTACTTATGGGAAAAATATTTTATCTAATGGGAAAAAGTGCAACCGGTAAGGACACGCTGTTTCAGAAACTATTGCAGGATAGTGAACTGAATCTGCAGGTTATTGTTCCATATACAACACGCCCCATACGTTACGGGGAAGAAGAGGGCAGAGAATATCATTTTACTGACTATGATGGACTTCGTAAGCTGGAGCAGCAGGGCAAAGTCATAGAGAGCAGATGCTACCACACCTGCCATGGAGATTGGTATTATTTTACGGTAAATGATGGACAAATTGAACTTTCCAACAAGGATTACTTGATTATTGGTACCTTGGAATCATATAATAAGACAAGAGAGTATTTTGGGGAGTCTATAGTGATTCCGCTTCTGATTGATCTGGAAGATGGTGAGAGACTGAGTCGGGCTTTGATGCGTGAGAGGATACAGGAACAGCCCAAATATCAGGAACTTTGCAGGAGATTTTTAGCGGATTCATCTGATTTTAGTGATGAGTTGATTAAAGAAGCCAGAATCACGAGAAGATTCTACAACAATGAAATACAGACCTGTATGAACGAGATCAAAGCATGTATCAAAAGTGAAGGAGACATTTATGGATCCACTCAAAGTCAATCAGATAATGCAGCCGCAACCGACGGAGCAGACACCTAAAGTTCAGGAGTCAGACCCGACGTTCAAATTCATGCTCGCAAGTAATATTGAGCAGAGCGAGCTGCAGGAGAAGATTACTGCACTTATGAGTGAGATTACCGTGCAGGGCGAGAAACTTGGTAAGAAGAAAGATATCCGTGATATGAAGAAGTACCGCGGACTGATTAAAGAATTTATGAATGAAATTGTCAATCATTCCCATTCGTTTACCAGAGAGAATTTTCTGGACCGAAGGGGAAGACACCGAGTATATGGGATTGTGCGTTTGGTCGATGAGAATCTGGATGCACTTGCACAGGAACTGGTAAAGGAAGAGCAGGATCATATGGAGATACTGGCTAAAATCGGAGAAATCAGAGGTTTGCTTCTGGATCTGCTGATGTAATGTGGAGGAGGAATATGGCACATTTTTCGGATATTATTGGACAAGAGAATATGAAGGAACAGTTACAGGGAGCCATCAGGCAGAATAAAGTCTCCCATGCATATCTGATCCATGGAGAGAATCGCGCTGGTAAAGAGTTTATTGCCAAGATTTTTGCGAAGACGCTGCAGTGTGAACAAAAGGGAGACAATCCATGTAATGAATGTCATTCCTGTCATCAGGCGGATTCATTGAATCACCCCGATATTATTTTCGTGGCACATGAGAAGCCCAATCTGATTGGCGTTGATGATATTCGTCACGGAATCAATGATACCGTGATGATTAAGCCATACAGCAGTCCATATAAGATCTACATTATTCAGGAAGCAGAGAAAATGTCACCGCAGGCGCAGAACGCGTTGCTTAAGACACTGGAGGAACCGCCTGCTTATGTTGTCTTTTTGATCCTGACCAATTCCACAGACATTTTATTATCAACGATTCTTAGCCGTTGTGTAGTCCTACACATGAAACCGGTCAGAGATGATGCCATGCGGGATTATCTGATGAAGGAACTGCGTGTCCCTGATTATAGAGCAGAAATCTGTATTGCATTTGCAAGGGGAAATGTTGGAAGAGCAAAAGCCTTGGCATCGAGTGAAGATTTTGATAAGATAAGAAATGACGCGTTATCACTTCTTAAGAATATCTATGATATGGAGATTGTAGAGATTATGGAAGCACTCAAACGTATCAAGGAATTTGGCTTTGATATCAGTGATTATCTGGATATCATGGCTGTGTGGTATCGTGATGTTCTTCTTTTTAAGGCGACCAATGATATGAATCATTTAATCTTTCGGGATGAGATTCAATACATCAAGAAGGTTGCAGGAAGAAGTGCATATGAAGGAATCGAAGATGTCATTAACGCACTGGAGAAGGCGAAGAACCGTCTTGCTTCTAATGTAAACTATGAGCTTACGATGGAACTTCTGCTTCTTACAATTAAGGAGAGTTAGGCCGAAGAATGTGTCGGTATTTTGTAGTATTTTGAAAATTTGTGGTTGATAGATGAGGAGAGAAAAATGACTAGAATAGTTGGAGTACGTTTTCGCACAGCAGGTAAGATTTATTTCTTTGCACCGGGTAAAAATGAGATCAAACGAGGAGATCATGTAATCGTAGAGACGGCAAGAGGAATCGAGTATGGTACCGTTGTCGGTGAACCAAGAGAGATAGAAGATGAAAAGGTAACACAGCCGTTAAAACCGGTACTTCGTGTTGCAACCCATAAGGATGATGAGCAGGAGAAGAAGAATAAGGAGAAAGAAAAAGAAGCTTTCAAGATATGTCTTGGTAAGATTGAAGCGCATAATCTGGAAATGAAATTGATTGATGCAGAATATACCTTTGATAATAATAAAGTATTGTTTTATTTTACTGCTGACGGTCGTGTCGATTTTAGAGAACTGGTTAAAGACTTAGCCAGCGTATTTAGAACCCGTATCGAACTTCGTCAGGTAGGCGTTCGTGACGAGACGAAGATCATGGGCGGTATTGGTAACTGTGGAAGAACTCTTTGTTGTCATTCACATTTATCCGAGTTTATTCCGGTGTCTATTAAGATGGCGAAGGAACAGGGGTTGTCGTTGAATCCGACAAAGATCTCAGGTGTCTGCGGACGACTGATGTGTTGTCTGAAGCATGAAGAGGATACCTATGAGGAATTGAATAAAAAATTACCGTTTGTTGGTGACCAGGTGACAACGCCGGAAGGACTAAAGGGCGATGTTCACAGTGTCAGTGTGTTAAGACAACGTGTTAAGGTTCTGGTAGAGGATGGAGACGAGAAGGAATTGAAGGAGTATCCGGTGGAGGAACTTCGATTCAAACGTCGTCACAGAAAAGAGAAAGTGGAATTATCTCCGGAAGAATTGAAGGAGTTAGAGAGATTAGAGAAGGAAGAGGCCAAGGGAGGTAAGTCGAAGATCGATGACGCCAATTGAGCTGAAGGACAACGAGAGAATCGATGACCTGGAGAGAAATAATCTTAAGATTATTCAGAATCCGGGAAGGTTTTGTTTTGGGATGGATGCAGTATTGTTATCCGGGTTTGTAAAAGCCAGGGAGGGAGATCACATCCTTGATCTGGGAACCGGGACAGGTATATTGCCAATCCTTCTCTCTGCGAAGACCAAAGCTGCGCATCTTACCGGACTGGAGATTCAGGAAGAAAGTGCAGACATGGCAAGACGCAGTGTTGCGATGAATGCACTGGAAGATAGAATTGATATTGTGACAGGAGATATTGTGGAGGCAGGGAGTATTTTTCGTCCTGCCTCTTTTGAGATTGTAACCTGCAATCCACCTTACATGATTGGAAAGCATGGACTGCAATCAGAGAAGGAAGCCATGGCAATTGCCAGGCATGAGATACTCTGTACCTTGGAGGATGTTGTGCGGGAATCTGCCAGGGTGTTGAAATCAGGAGGCAAATTATTTCTTGTCCACAGACCATTTCGCCTTGCGGAACTGATGGGGCTGTTGCTGCAATATCATCTGGAACCCAAGCGGATGCAGTTAGTTTATCCATTTGTGGATAAAGAACCCAATATGGTACTCATGGAAGCGGTACGCGGTGGGAAATCCAGAATGCAGGTGGAGAAACCACTGATTATTTATAAAGAGCCGGGCGTCTATATGGATGAGATTTATGATATCTATGGTTATTAGTATAACTTTGGCAGATGGAGTACCAGCTCGCGATGTGCGATGAAAGGAACAAAAATACTATGAACGGTCAATTATATCTATGTGCAACACCGATTGGAAATCTTGGTGACATTACATCAAGAGTGCTTGATACTTTGCGAGAAGTGGATCTGATTGCGGCAGAGGATACGCGCAACAGTATCCATTTGTTGACACATTTTGATATTCACACACCGATGACGAGTTATCATGAATATAATAAGGTGCTAAAGGCGGAGACACTGATTCACAAGATGCAGGAAGGGAAGAATGTGGCACTGATTACGGATGCCGGAACGCCTGCCATTTCGGATCCGGGCGAGGTACTGGTGCGGATGTGCCAGGAAGCCGGAATTGTGGTGACGTCGCTGCCGGGGCCTGCAGCATGTATTACTGCATTGACCTTATCCGGACTTTCTACAAGGAGATTCTGCTTTGAAGGATTTCTTCCTTCGGATAAGAAGGAAAGGAAAATGATTCTGTCAGAACTTAGCGGAGAACTCAGAACGATGATTCTTTATGAAGCACCGCATCATCTGATCAAGACGCTGGCAGAATTGGAAGATGCCCTTGGTGAGCGAAAGATGACGATCTGCAGGGAACTGACGAAGCGATTTGAAAGTATTGTTCCAACGACCATTGTACAGGCGAGAAAAATGTATGAGACTACGGAACCCAGAGGCGAATATGTACTTGTAATCGAAGGCAGGGATCGCGAACAGATGAAGTTGGAGCAGCAACAGAGCTTTGAGAGCATGACCCTGGAAGAACACATGCAACGTTATCTGTCACAGGGGATTGACCGCAAGGAAGCGATGAAGAAGGTAGCTGCAGATCGAGGTGTTTCCAAGCGCGAGATATACGAGCAGCTGTTGACGGATAAAGATGCGAAAAAGGAATGATAACGAAAGACGAAGAGGTACTATGGAACTTACGATTCTGATGCCCTGCCTGAATGAGGAGAAAACGATTGGAGAGTGCATTGATCAGGCATTTTCTTTTCTGAACCGTGAAAAGATAGAGGGAGAGGTACTGATTGCAGATAATGGCAGTGAGGATGCATCGGCTGCGATTGCGAAGGGACATGGGGCGCGGGTGGTGTGCTGCAGAAACAGAGGCTATGGAAATGCACTTTTATGCGGCTTCACGGAAGCGAAAGGGACCTATATCATTATGGGAGACTGTGATGAAAGTTATGATTTCTCGTCGCTGGATGGTTTCCTCAAAGCACTTCGTGAAGGTTATGATCTGGTGATGGGCAATCGAATGAATGGCACGATGGAGAAAGGCGCCATGCCATTTTCCCACCGATATATCGGGGTACCGATATTGTCCTGGTTGGGGAGGGTACGTTACCGTACGAAGATAGGCGATTTCCATTGTGGACTTAGAGGATTTCCAAGAGAGAAAATCCTGGAACTGAATCTTAAATCCGGTGGCATGGAACTTGCTTCAGAGATGATTGGAGCGGCTGTAAAAGAGAGATATTTCATCTGTGAAATACCAATTACGTTACATAAGGATGGACGAGATGGTTCGTCACATCTGCATACCATACGGGATGGCTTTCGTCACTTGTGGTTATTGCTGTTTGGAACGAAAAGATAGCTACAAGATGCAAAATCCTTTCTGACAGCCATTTCCTGCAGCAACATCCACCCCGTCTCACACCCATGCCTATAGCTGGAAGGTAACGACTCCGGCAACAGCAACAACGGACGGCACTTTATCCAACATCTGCAGTTGCGGACGTGTAGATGCCACGCAGGTGATCAGCGCGAACAGCTTTTATCTGAATGATGCACTGACGAAGATCACAACAGCACCACAGGGCGCAACCCTGATTTTTTCTTCTAAGGACTGGAACTCTTTTCCACAGAGCGTGATGCTTGCCCTGGCTGGCAGACGCGACTTAACGGTTGTATTCCAATATGACTACAAAGGCAAGGCCTATACGGTAACCATTCCTGCAGGAACACCGATTCACACAGGCGATAACTGGTATGGACCGGAGAGGCTGGTTGGCTTATATGAGGGCGTGGAAGTAGATAGATAAAACATGTAATTGTGAAAGTATGGTAAAA
>JAKQFQ010000513.1 GCA_029558315.1 Bacillota bacterium | reverse complement strand
AGTGCTTTCACCCTTTGGGCAACACTCTTTCCGCGTAAATGGGCAACTCCGAACTCAGTCACCACATAGTCTACATCATGACGCGGCACGGTTACAACCGATCCGGGTGAATGCATCGGAACGATAGTGGATAATGTTCCTTTTTTTGCAGTAGCTCTCAGAGCAATTATACCTTTTCCGTCCTTACTTTTTACAGCCCCTCTATGAGTATCAAGCTGTCCGCCTGAACCTGAAAACTGTTTGGCTCCCAATGATTCTGAACAGACCTGGCCTGTAAGATCAACAGCTATAGCTGTATTTATGCTTACCATATTATCGTTTTTTGCTATAACAAACGGATCATTCACATAGCTTCCCCTCATTATCCATACACCAGGGTTATTATCTATCCATCTGTACATGTTCTGTGATCCCAAAGCAAATGCACATACAAACTTGCCTCTCCATAAGGACTTCTTGCTGTTGTTAATAATTCCGTTTTCAAAAAGCTCAATCATAGATTCTGTAAACATCTCAGTGTGGATTCCAAGGTCTTTTTTATTCTTAAGCAGCTTGGCCACAGCATTCGGAATACCGCCTATACCTATCTGAACAGTAGAGCCATCTCTTACCAGATCTGCAATATACTGTGCTATCTGGATCTCTGTCTGAGCCGGTTCTACTACAGAAAGATCCGGAATGGTCCAGCTTGATTCCGTTACCACATCAGCCTGAGATATATGAACCTGAGTTTCCCCGTGTGTCCAGGGAACCTTATCGTTTACTTCCAGAACAGTATAGTCAGCCTTTTCAAGAATATCCATTTCATAGACGTTTGAAAGTCCAAGGCTCATAAAACCGGATACTTCATTCATAGGAGTTACCGTACCCCAAAATACTATCTTATTACCTTCTTCTTTTTCCGAGACAAACTTATCTGTACTAGACATGTGCAGGTTGTTAGGTATATAATCAACCGTCTTCAGCCCCGCATCTCTTGCATTTCTGGTAGGCACACTCATGAACCATGTATGATTTTCAAGAATTCCTTCGCTATCTTTTGAAGAAATGAAAGGGTAATCTTTCATATTAAGACAGGTCAGAACCTTTATATACTCAAAATTGTCCCTGAACTTATGGAGGTTACTTAAAAGGCCCTGAGCTTCCATTGCAGCCAGACCCACAACCACTGTACACCTCTTAGGCAGAGAAAGAATGGCTTCTTCCACCGAACGCTTCTTATTATTATATACGCTTGTCCAACTAGACATATTCCGCCTCCTGAAAGTTTATATTACAAGACCACCATCTACC
>JAKQFQ010000011.1 GCA_029558315.1 Bacillota bacterium | reverse complement strand
GGAAGTCCAAAACTGCTTTTTCGTTTACCACATCATCGATTCTATCCTAAAGAATTTGAGATATTTTATTTTCAAATATGTAATGAACACGAATCATCACGGCAATCTGATTCAGTCAAAGAATCAGATTGTCGTTTTTATATCGGTAAGGTTCATCGTAAGTTCATCATTATAATGCTTGTTCATAAGACGTTCTTCAAACTGTTCTTTGGGTAGCGGCTTATCAAATAAATATCCCTGCGCCACATCACAGGATAACATCTTCAGGTACTTAAATTCTTCAGATGTTTCTATTCCCTCTGCAACAATGTCCATATTTAATTCCTTGGCCATTTGTATGATATTGGCAATGACTGTTCGATTACGTTCATTTCTTGCCTGCTTATTCAAAAACGATTTATCCAGCTTCAATGTGTTGAATCTGACATTCTGAAGTAATGACAGTGAGGAATAGCCTGTTCCAAAATCATCGATGGAAGAACTAATCTCATACTCGCGCAGTTTTTCAATTGTCTCAACAAGATTATCAAACTCCTCAATATACGCAGTCTCTGTAAATTCAACTTCGAGATATTCTTTCGGTATCTTCCATTTTTCAGCAATTGCATTAATTCTCTCGGCGACATTTTTCTCAACAAAATGCTGCTTGGAAAAGTTGAAGGAAATCTTTACCATATTAATTCCCTTGGTAATCCATTCATGAATATCTCTGCATACTCTCTCCAGAACATAGAAATCAATCTGCTGTACAAATCCATTATTCTCACAGATCGGAATAAAATCCATAGGTGGTATAATCTTACCATTATGAACCCAGCGGACAAGTGCCTCTGCGCCTACCATATTATTGTCTTCCATACACACCTTAGGCTGATAGTAAACAACAAATTCCTGTGCTCGTAGCGCAGGCTCCAGCATCTCTTCTACCATGGTATTATGTAAGATTTTCTTACCCAGATTCTCAGTAAAGAAGATAATATGATTCTTACTTTGCTTAATCGTCGAGTATGTAGTCGTAACCTGTCCCATTACCTGACCTGCAATCTTCTCTTCTCCTGTCAGTTCATAAATTGCAGCGCGATAGGAGATTTTACAGTTCTCCTCACCATCTGCACGACATACCTTCACTTCAATATTTTCCAGATTACTTAAGACGTGCTGCATATGCGTTTTCTTAAAGAGCGCAACAAAGTTATCTCCACCCCATCGAGCCACAATCTCATCTTCATCTGCAATTTTACTCACAATTCTTGAATAATCTGCCAGAATAATATCTCCTGTTTTGGAGCCATACTTACGGTTATAGTTTTTCATGTTACGTATGTTAAAGAAAATTGCAAAGTACTTTGCACCAATTCCTTCACTGATGATCTCCGAACATTTCTTCATAAATGCATTGGTATTAGGTATTCCGGATAAGGTATCTGTAAGATAGAGTCTCAGGTTCTCATCCTTCACATAATGCACGCAGTTGCGCTTGAAATTATAACCACATGCAATTGCATGCACCATTTCCTTGCAGGAATCATATCCGCAGGAATGACAGTCAATTACTCTGTCCTCCTCCTTAAATTTATATATGGAATTGAAGATTGCATCTTCATTATAGTTGATATCTTCGCCCTTTAATTGAAAATCCTTCTGGAATTTCCTGATAAAATCATCCAGATTCAACTGTTCGAATCGTCGATAGATTCTGATCTGTCGCTCTTTTCTGGAAATCACCTTTGAATATGGATTATCCCCATCATCATATCCCATTAAACACTTCTGCTTGGTATTATGCATATGGAACAGAACATCCTCATTACGTTCCACCCTTGCCTTCGTACCGGTACCAAAAAGGCACCCCTGCTTACAGTTTAACGCATCAACAAGGAGCGGAAGCTGCTTATTCTCTTCAACGCGATCTGCATAGAGATTCAGATAATCATAAACATTTTCCACGCCTTCTATCTGTCGAATCATACATTCATAACCCATGAAATGAACCATGTTCTCTTTTAGTCCGCCCGACGTCGGGTAAATAACGCCAAGGCCGATAGCTTCTTCATGGATCCTGGCATCAAATGCCTCCACCGGAATATCCTTGATTGCCTGCATTAGCTTATTAATCGTTATATTGTAAGATATGCAATCTTTATTCTCTTCATCTACGATTTCATCTTTCTTGGATATGCAGGCGCCAATATATGCAAATGCATTCTGATCTTTTAGATACTTCTGCGCATAGATTGCCATACACATCATTGGAGATTGAATCGGAATCAGTTTATCCAATAACTCCTTCTTATACTTCACAATACAATTAACAATAGACGGACATGGTTCAGAAATCATCCCCTCTACCGGATTCTCATTAAAATATTTCAGATAGGCCCATGTTGTTATGTCGCCTCCAAAGGACTCATCATAGATATTCTCTACTCCTATCGACTGTAAATATCCAAGTACCTGTCGAGATTTCTCAGGATAGTTATTCAGGAAAACAGGGGATACCAACAGTGATATTTTCTTACCATGCAGCAAATCCTCCAAAAACCTGGATGTATCATCGCGATACTCTCTTGCATGATGTTTGCACATCTCAAGACATTTTCCACAGTGGATACATTTCTCATCATCTACATGGATTCTGTTCTTTCCACCTTCAATTTTTGACACATTGGCACCCAAAACCGGGCATCCGTAAATGCAGCGATTGCAACCGATACAATTTTCATTCGTGTAGATGAGACCTTGATTTAATAATGGCATGATGTAATTTCCTCTTTTTTCGTAATGGTAGTTAAACAATCTCTTTGTCAGCGTCCCTTGCCATGATTAGCACACGCTTCTTTCCAAATTCCTCGAAAAAATGAAATCCATACATATACTGCTGGTATTCTTCCCCAAATTTTCTTCGTAAATACAGATGACTGACTGTCTTGCCTTCCCTGATACACTCTTCCACATTTTGCATGGAGCATGCTGCCATAAAAATCTGTAAATCATCCGGATGTATAACATTTTCCGCATAAAACTGCAGCGACTGACCCCCCTCTTTTCCCTTCTGCTCTCTAACGAGTTTTTCGCCGTCATAGGTCAGGGTAAAGAATAAGTTATTCTCCGGATCATATTCATACATTCCATCATAGTTAGCCAGCATGGTTGTATTGTAGAGCACACTTAATGCATGTTGCTCCATAATATCATCATAATCCTCAAATGCAATGATAACCTCATCCCGCTTGATCAGCTCCGGCATCAGGAAAATGTTCAGCCGAACCCATTGGTTATCTATATTGCGATAAATATACTCCTGCTTTGCTCCGGATTCTTCAATTTCCTCCGGAATCTTGTTCAACATCGACTGTTCCTGAAAAATATCTCTATACTGTTCCAGAACATAGACCATCGCGTAGTGTTTCATCGCTGTAGTGATGTCATTAAACTGTTTTTCTATGTAACGATATTTCTGTTGAACCTTTATTGAATGAAAACAGCCATCCTTCAAATTAACAAAGAATACAGCCATATATCTCGAGGACAAAACATCAATGACTATGCCACTCTCATTACGCTCTGCCTCTACTCGCTTATGTTCCGTAATATCCATAAATGTCAGGATGCATTTCTGCTCCATTCCCTGTAAATACGGCGGGCGAAAAACCTGTACGGACATCCAGTTTACACTACTGCTTAAAATACTGTTATACTCTCTTCCGACGTTCTCAATCCCTGTCTGAAATGCTGCAGCCAATGCCGGTATTGAAAAGTACTCCTGATAATCCTTCTTTTGTTTGCCATCCGGAATCAACTCAGATACAATCTGCATTAACTCATCATAGACACCTTCTTTGGGAATACCAAAAAGCAGCATATCCGGTTTGACTGTTTCATATTCACCGGTTACTAAATCAAGTAAATAAACCGAACGATAGACATTGCTAATGGATTTCATTATCACTTCATTTTCCATGCTTTTCCGGTTCAGTGTCAATTCTCCCTGAATGTCACGTTCTGTACATACCACTTTCTCTGGCTGTTCTATTGCATCAATCTTTCGGAATTGAAATTCTGTCCAGCGATACTCCTCTCCAAAACGTCTTCTTAATTGAAATGCATAGATTCCATTATTTCTCTTCAATTCTGACTTAATCCGACCGTTTTCAAAATGCTCCATCGTAATAGTCAGATCATCCGGATGTGCAAAATCCGAAAGAAAACTCTTTTTCCACTCATCATAAGAGATTGGTTTGTTAATCTGCATTTCCTTTGTTTGCGATTCCTTCAGCATGGAAATTTCCCATTTTTTTGTATCTAAAAGATACATGTTCAAATAGGACTGACCGAGAAGGCTGAAAATTTTCTCACGTTCTTTTTCTTCCTTGTCATCCACATGAACCGTAATCAAAAATGAATATGCACGGATTCCTTTGGTCCATACGACCTTTCCGACCGTAACATTCTTATTTGAACCAACCGGTGTTTTCTCAGCAACATAACGATATGTGCTGCTCTCTTCACAGTTTTTAATCGCCTGTTTGTAGTCCAAAGGATCCCATATGTCGCAGAACTGACTACCTGCGTGGGCTCCCGTCTGTAATGTCACAAAATGATTGCAGTAAAGAACTGTCTTATCCCGTTCTCCCACAATGAATAATGCAACATCATCTGCATTATCTAGAATGCTTTTCATTCCCCATAATTCTTCCATAGCTACCTCTTTGAATCAAATCTGTTCATCTTTTGTTGCCAAAATCTCTAGTAGTAAGTTCCAAACGCGTTCCACACTGACAAGATCCAAATGTTCCTTTGTTGTATGAATATCAAAGATATCGGGGCCAAATGAGACCCCATCAAAATCCCTCATTTTTTCAGCAAGGACTCCACACTCCAGTCCTGCATGTACAATCGTTACCTCAGGCTCCTTATTGTACATATTCCGATAGACTTTTCTCATCTTCTGCAGCAGTGGAGAGTCTTCACGATATTCCCATTCCGGATACGCAGCCGATTGCGTCGTCGTAGCGCCAATCTCCTCTGCAATCTTAATCACCCTGTCTCGTAACTGTGATATTGAATTTCTAACACAGCTTCTCAGTTCATAGCAGGTATGCAATTGCTTCTCTTTTTGCTCTAAAATGCCAAGATTCAGAGAAGTCTCTACGAGTCCTTGTACTTTCTGACTCATTGCAATCACTCCATCCGGCTCATTGCATAATAATGCAATTGTTTTCTCTGTATCTTCTTTTGAAAAACACTCAATTTCATCAGGTGCCTCATTGGTTACTTTTATGGATAACTGCGGATCAGAATTACTGTATTCATTCTGAAACTCTTTTTCAAGCTGCTCGCATGTCTCCATAAACTGATTCAAATCATTATCAGTTAACAATATGTCAGCCCTTGCGCAATCCGGAATTGCATTACATTTTACACCGCCGCCAATTGTCACAATCTGAAATGCTGTTATCCTAAAAAGACGCTTCAAAAAGCGGCCCAACAGGCAACAGGCATTGGCTCGATGTAAATGTATCATTGTCCCTGAATGCCCGCCTTGTAAACCGCTGATTTCAATTCTAAATGGATTCCCTTTATGTTTCACACTATGAAGCGGCAGTGTTGCTTCTACTCTGACGCCACCTGCACATCCTACTGTAAAAACGCCTTCCTCTTCGGAGTCGATATTCAAAACTCTGGTTCCGGATAATAAACCTGCATCCAGCCCCATTGCTCCATCCATCCCAACCTCTTCATTGGTCGTAATCACAATCTCCAGTGCCGGATGATGATACTCCTTCGATGACAGAACTGCGAGTGCATAAGCAATTGCAATACCATCATCTGCCCCCAGGCTGGAATCCTTAGCATAAAGAAACGTTCCCTCTCTCTTTATGCTAATCGCTGTAGTATTCATATCAATAGAACTGTCATTATGCACAGCAACCATATCCATATGTCCCTGAATGATAATGGTTGGTTCCTTCTCATACCCCGGTGTAGCAGCTTTGTATATCACTACGTTTTTATAGTCATCCTGCACATATCTCAAACCATATGTCTTGGCAAAATCCACTAAATAGTTACTGATTTCATCTATATGATAAGATCAATGAGGTATCGCACAAATCTCTTCAAAATAATGTAACACCGCTTCTGGCTTAATTCCCACTAAATTCTGCATTTTTTCCCTCACTCATAATAATCTATAATAACTATACCAAATTCATCTGTCATTTTCAACAAGAGATAACATCTTTATGCAATATTTCATATAAAAAAAGTACAAAAAAGCCAATGGCAAAATCATTCTACTTTTACCATTGGCATAGATTCATTTTTTTTACTCCAAATCTTTATTTTGATATCTTTTTTCGATTGGCAGGCTTGGATTTAACCGCTTTCATTTCTTTCTCTGCCGTATTATTCTCCGGTATTTTGTCCGCCTTGCTTTCAGCCCTTTTTTCAGCTAATCTTGCCTGTGTTGCCTCACGCGTCAGAGTATAGGCTGCTGAGGTTAATGGTATGAATACCAGCATTCCCATGACTCCGAACAAACTGCCTCCAATTGTAACTGCCATCAATACCCACATAGCAGGCAGTCCTACCGTCTCGCCAACCACCTTGGGATAAATCAAATTGCCCTCTATTTGTTGCAGGATCAAGAACACAATAATAAACCACAAAGCCTTTAGCGGGTCATCCATCACAATCAGGAAGGCACCGACTATGCATCCAATAAATGCACCAACAATAGGAATAAGTGAAGTTATCGCTATCAATACGCTGATTAGAAGAGCGTACGGAAAACCTCCAATTGACAGAATAATCAGGAACAAGCTGCCTAAAATCAATGCTTCAACAAACTGTCCCGAAATATAGTTACGAAAACAATTGTATAGAAGCACTGCTAATTTCTTAACCTTTTGCTCCCATTTATCATTGAAGAAAGCCTGTACTAATCTGTTAGCCTGGCTCTGCAATTTCTCTTTTGATGATAACACATAGAAAGAAAAAATAAGTGCGATAAATGCCTTCGTCACGCCTCCAATGATATTGCCTGCAATGCTCATGGTATTTACCAGTGCAGTTGTTCCAACTCCATTACCAAGGAATTCTACGATTTTATTAATTACTTCGCTCCAGTCAATTTTGATTTCCTGAAGTTTTTCGATTTTTTCCTGAAGGATTGGATATCGGCTCATCCACGCAGTAATATCTGTCAGCAGGATTGCCATAAATGTTGAAATACGGTTCGGCAATTCTTTGATTGCGTCAGTCACCTGCGGAATCACCAGAAATGCAATTAAAATCAATATCAGTACACAAAGAAAAAAAGTTATCAGGATACTGCACGGTCGTGCCAGCTTTTTTGCTGTTTTCTTCCGTGCTTTCCCAAATAGCTTTTTCTCAATAGCCGACATGGGAATGTTAATAACAAAGGCTATGGCAGCACCGATAGCAAACGGTGCGACCACAGATAATGCGTAACATCCCAATGCCAGGATAGATTTGAAGTGAATTACTGCCAGTACAATTACTGCCGTAAATAGGATCAGGCCTATCACCGTCCGCTTCGTCTCACGATTCATAAGCATTAAGCAATTTTGCTTTTTGCAACTTCTGCCAGAGCAGTAAATCCTTCTGCATCATTAACAGCAAGTTCTGCTAACATCTTACGATTGATATCGATCTCAGCTAATTTCAAACCATACATGAATTTGCTGTAAGATAATCCATTCATTCTTGCTGCTGCGTTGATACGAGCAATCCAAAGCTGTCTGAACTGACGTTTCTTCTCTTTTCTACCAGCATAAGAGGAAGTAAGTGCTCTCATGACTGACTGCTTAGCTACACGATACTGATTTGATCTAGCTCCTCTGTATCCCTTTGCAAGCTTTAATGTTCTGTTATGTCTCTTCTTAGCGTTTACGCCGCCTTTAATTCTTGCCATGTCTGTTCTCCTCCTATCCTCTTATAAATAAGGTAAAATCTTTTTCATATTCTTTGCGTTTGTTGCATCAGTAACGATGTCCTGTCTGAGAGCTCTCTTTCTCTTGGTGGACTTCTTTGTTAAAATATGTCTTTTATAAGCTTTGTTTCTCATCAGCTTACCTGTTCCAGACTTTTTAAATCTTTTTGCTGCTGCTCTGCTTGTTTTCATTTTAGGCATTGTTTTTTCCTCCTATGATCCTAATTCTCTATTTTAACTGAAAAATTATCTCTCTAACGCTTTTCAGCTAAATACATTGTCATGCTTCTTCCCTCGATCTTAGCCGGCTTCTCGACAACCGCAATATCAGAAAGTGCTGTCGCGATATCATCCAGAATATGACGACTGTTAGACATATGTGCCATCTCTCGTCCACGGAATCTCAAGGTAATTTTAACTTTATCACCCTTCGTCAAAAACTTCCGTGCAGCTGCTGTCTTGGTATTCAGATCGTTGGTATCAATGTTCGGGGATAACCGAATTTCTTTGATTTCCACAGTCTTCTGCTTTTTCCTTGCTTCCTTTTCCTTGCGCATCATTTCATAACGGAATTTACCGTAATCTACGACTCTGCATACTGGTGGTTTGGCAGTCGGAGCAATCATAACCAGGTCAATACCTGCATCATCAGCCAGCTTCTGTGCATCCTGCACAGCCATAACGCCAAGCTGTTCGCCCTCTTCTCCAATCACTCGTACTTCTCTTTCTCTAATCTGTCCATTAATAAGTAAATCGCTAATAGTTCTACACCCCCGAATAATAAAAAATAGTGGATAGTCTGACTATCCACTAAAACATTTTTCGCATAACCTATCTTATTGAAAGAAAATGTTAACGCCTGAAGTCTAATTACCGCAGGGTGAGAGTGGATACTCTTCTTGATACCTTAATAAGATATCACATATCTCCACCGTCGTCAAGCAATAAATTAATTCTTTATTGACAGGATTAGTCATTAAAAACTATCTCCTTTCAACGATTCATGCGTGTTATTCTAATCCATAATAAAAGAGCTACGCAAGCTGATACAATTGCCTGCGTTGCTCTCTTCATTAAGTTAATCTCATTTTTCTTTGAAAGTATGACACTCTGTAGCTTTGGCATCCTTGGCATTACAGCCTCTGATATCAACATGATCTGCCACGCATTTGTAATCAGAGTTGTACATACATCTGACTGCTTCACAATCAATGCTGATATGAAAGCTGGGATGGTCCAGAGAGCTCGTATAGGAGCCTTCCTTTCTCTCCCTAAAGGATTCGCAACAGGTGCCCGAAGAATCGCAGGCACAGTTGCTTCCAACCATAATGTCACCTTTGCAGCAGTATGTGTCTCTGTTATATGCACAGCCACCTGCTCCACACTTTAATTCTGCCATGATACTACCTCCATTCCTATCGAATAACCAAACAACGGTACGCCTCGCGTACCGCCATTTGTTATTGATAGTATTACCCATCGCAGAATATTTATTCTTCTGTCTGCACCATTTCCTTGCGAATTTCTTTGGTCCGGATTTCTTCGCAAATTGCACTAATGAATTCATCCAAAGACTTCGATCCTTCGTCACCGGCATATCTGCTGCGCACCGATACGGTCCGGTCTTCTTCTTCCTTCTGTCCAACTACCAGCATATAAGGAACTCTGGCATTTCTTGTCTCACGGATCTTGTAACCAATCTTCTCTGAACGCTGATCTACACTAACCAATACACCGTTGGCTTTCAGCTTTGCTGCAACTGCATTGGCATAATCGATGTATTTCTCGGAGATAGGAAGCACTCTAACCTGCTCCGGGCATAACCATGTCGGGAATTTGCCCATGTACTTCTCTGTTAACCATGCCAATGTTCTTTCATAGCATCCCATACTTGTTCTGTGGATGATGTAAGGACGAACCTTGTCACCATTTTGATCTACATAGTACATGTCAAACTGTTCCGCCAGCAAGGCATCCCACTGTACGGTAATCATGGTATCCTCCTTGCCATATACATTTTTGGCATTAATATCAACCTTCGGTCCATAGAATGCCGCTTCTCCAACATCCTCGGTAAATGGAATCTCAAGTTCTGTCAGAATCTCACGAATATGCTGTTCTGTCTCATTCCATACTTCCGGTTCACCGATGTATTTCTCGCGGTTATTTGGATCCCATTTGGACAGATGATAGGTTACATCCTCTTCCAGCCCCAGTGTCTTAAGACAATGTCTTGCAAGAGCAATACAGCCTTTAAATTCGTCCTTCATCTGATCCGGACGAACAATTAAGTGTCCCTCTGAAATCGTAAACTGTCTTACTCTGGTAAGTCCATGCATCTCACCGGAATCTTCATTTCTAAAAAGTGTAGAGGTCTCGCCGTAACGAAGCGGAAGATCACGATAGGATTTCTGGCTTGCCTTAAATACATAATACTGGAACGGACAAGTCATCGGGCGAAGTGCAAATACTTCTTTGTCCTTTTCCTCATCTCCCATAACAAACATGCTTTCCTGATAATGATCCCAGTGACCGGAGATCTTATAAAGATCACTCTTTGCCATCAGCGGTGTTTTGGTACGAACATATCCCCACTCATTATCCTCTAGATCCTCGATCCATCTCTGCATTGTCTGGATAATCTTAGCACCCTTAGGCATCAAAAGCGGAAGTCCCTGGCCGATAACATCAACTGTTGTGAACAGCTCCATCTCACGACCGATTTTATTGTGGTCACGCTTCTTGATATCCTCAAGATATTCTAAGTATTCCTTTAACTCTTCTTTTTTGCCAAATGCAGTTGCATAGACACGTTGAAGTATTGCCTTATTGGAATCTCCTCTCCAGTATGCGCTCGAAGATGATAAAATCTTAAATGCCTTAATATTCTTTGTATTCATCAGGTGTGGTCCGGCACACAAATCAACAAAATCTCCCTGCTTGTAAAAGGAAAGTTCTGCATCTTCCGGTAAATCTTCAATCAATTCTACCTTAAATGGCTCCTGTCTTTCCTGCATCAGCTTGATTGCTTCCTGACGGCTTAACGTAAATCTCTCTAAGCTGGCACCTTCTTTGACGATCTTCTTCATCTCTGCTTCAATCTTATCCAGATCCTCTTTGGAAAATGCAGGGCAATCAAAGTCATAGTAGAATCCATTATCAATCGCCGGTCCAATTGTTAAATGAACCTCCGGGAACAGACGCTTTACAGCTTCTGCCATAACATGTGCTGTGGTATGACGATATACCTTTAAGCCGGCCGGATCATTCGTTGTTAATATATTGAGGGTAACATCCTTATCTACTACCGTACGAAGATCAACTACCTCTCCATCAACTTCACCCGCACAAGCTACACGCGCAAGCCCTTCGCTGATATCCTGCGCAATCTCATAAACACTCTTTGCTCCGTCGTATTCTTTAAAGCTTCCATCTTTTAGTGTAATTTTCATTTTCTTACCTGTCCTTTCTTTATCGATGTAATATCGCATCACTTTTCATCTGTTTCTATTCTTCTTCCGCATCCAATGCTCTATTGCTGTTACCATTACTATTGCCATTGTTATTGGTACTGTTATTTCCATTATCATGTGCACTGTTATTGCTAAACATCGACACCTTAATTGATCCCATCTTAAATTTTCTTGGGATTAAACTCGCCATAAAGAAGCCAAGCAGCACACAGAAGACAGCAATTAACAGAATCTGTTTCTTTTTCACTGTGATGTCGGTATTCATTTCAGCCAGAAATTCTTTCCTGTCTAACGCCGACAAACAATGACAACTGTTTTTTTGACATAACTTCACGTTTTCCTTCACTTTACTCATTCATTCACCTTTCCTCATATCAATAATTGCTGGTTTCGATCAATGTAACGTCGTTATATTTTCGCGAATCTTCTTTTGGATAAAAAAATCCCCTGCACGATAATGCAAGGGACGAAAAATCATTTCCGCGGTTCCACCCTAATTGTCTGTTGACCACTCATATGATGGTAACGGTATCACCGGATTCCGATTAAGGATCACTCAGGGATGGTTTTCACAATTATCCGATCTGCAATACTCTCAGCCATGGCCTTTGGGTCATTGTATTGTTCTCTGTACGATCTAACGTAACTGTTACTGTTCCCGTCAACGCTTTATTTACTTCATATTATTCCATTTTTTCCTTTTTGTAAACCAAAGAATAAAAATTTTATACTTTACATAATTGCCTGACAACTTCTGATGCAAGAATCAGCCCGGCTACCGATGGGACAAATGCGATTGAGCCCGGTGTCGGCTTAGAAGAAGCAGCATCCATATTACAATCCCGACTGCTTTTCCTGGGTTCTTCCTTGGAAAAGACTACTGTCAGTTCCGATATATTGTGCTTCTTTAATTCTCTTCGCATTACCTTGGCCAGCGGACATACACTCGTTTTGGAAATATCTGCAAGTTCAAACATTTCCGGATGCAGCTTGTTCCCAGCTCCCATAGAACTGATGACCGGAATATCTTGCAGCTTACATTTTTCAATAATTCGTATTTTGGCGGTTACTGTATCAACCGCATCCACAACATAATCATATCCGCTAAAATCAAATTGTTCTTCGGTCTCCGGCAGAAAAAAAAGATTATGAACAAAAACGGCTGCCTTAGGATTAATCTCTTGAATCCGTTCACGCATCACTTCTGTCTTGTATTGTCCGAGAGTTTTTGTGGTTGCTATAATCTGTCGATTAATATTGGTAACAGACACTACGTCCTTATCAATCAAATCAAAGCATCCTACTCCGCTTCTTGCCAATGCTTCCGCCACATATCCGCCAACTCCGCCTATGCCAAAGATGGCAACATGTGCTCTCTGTAGTCGTTCTACCGCTTCTTTTCCCACAAGCATTTCTGTCCTTTGAAGCCATTCTTCCATCCGTCTGTCGTCCTTTAACTAATTCATCTTCTTTAGCATCTCGAATAACTCCAAATCTGATGCAGTCAACTTCACGTTCGTTTCCATTTTTCTACCATCCGTAGAAGTGACACTTACTTCAATGATTGTTCCCTCTGTTATTCCTGCCTGCGATACTGCCTGAACAAACATTGGAAACTTGGGATGATTCCTTGCAAAGGTATCCCATGCGCCTTTGATTTTAAATAGTGCTGCCGGGTTCATCATAATTCGTCTCCTATTCTACTGTCAGGATATCGATAAATCCTGTTACTTCAAAGACTTCTTTCACATCATCATTGGCGTTTTGAATCACCATATTTCCCTGCTTATTCATTCGTTTTTGCGTTGTCAGCAATACACGTAATCCCGCGGAAGAGATATAAGCAAGTTCTGCAAAATCAAGCGTCAGATCCGTAACATTGTCCAAGGCTTCTCCCAGTTCTCTCTCCAGTTCCGGTGCAGTAGATGTATCCAGTCTTCCCTCCAGTTTTACTTTCAGTTTTCCTTCTTCTCTTGTCTTTGTAATGTTCATTTTTTCCTCCTTATTCTGTAACTATGCACTCATTTTTTTCTTAATCGTCAAATGATTCTGTCCATTCTTGTACTGATAAAATATCTCATCCATGGTTTTCTTTACCATATAGATTCCCAAACCGCCAATTTGTCTTTCTTCTACCGATAGTGTAATATCCGGGTCTTCTTTTTGCAAGGGATTATACGGCATTCCACTATCAATAAAGGTAACCGATAATATCGCACTCTCCTTTTGCATTTCCGCTACAATCAATGCATCTCCGCCATTTTCTCCATAGGCATAATGTGCAATATTAACGAACAATTCTTCCACGGCAACATCCAGCTGAATCATAGCTCTTTGCGAACATTGGATATCCTTCACCATATTGTTAACGAATTCGAGAACCCGATCCAATTCTTTTTCTTTCGCTTCTACACGCAATTCCGACATTTCTAACCTCCCTCACAATTATCTTCTAGCTTTTCAAATAAGTCAAACCCAGCATTGTAATATCGTCAAATTGGGGTGCTTCTCCAACAAACAAATCAATATCCGCCTTCAGCGCCAGTAATGCTTCCTTTGGTTTTTCTGCATTGCTACGATTCAAAGATTCCAGCATACGTTCTGTTCCAAACAATTTATTCTCTGCATTGGT
>JAKQFQ010000481.1 GCA_029558315.1 Bacillota bacterium | reverse complement strand
TCCAATTCTATGTAAATCCATTTATTCAATATCCGTTCTTATGGGGATATTTTGAAGCAGATTCGTGCGGATATTGAATAAATGGATTTACATAGGATTGGAAAGGTGGAATATGCATGAATGTTGCTATTATACTCTCTGGTGGAACAGGAACCAGAGTGGGAGGAGATTTACCCAAACAATATATTCCGGTTGCTGAGAAACCGATTATCGCATACTGCCTTGAGACTTTGGAAAAACATGATAAGATTACTGGGATCTGGATTGTGGCGCAGGACTGTTTTTATGATTTGATTCGGGATTACTGTGGAGAAAAGCTGATGGGTTTTTCTAAGCCGGGAGAGAACAGGCAATGTTCCATCTACAATGCTTTAAAGGATTTATCTTCTTTCTTACAAGCCGAAGATGGGGTGCTGATTCATGATGCGGCTAGACCACTGCTTTCCAATGGATTGGTTTCTGCCTGCTTGTCGGCACTTGAGAGATATGATGGGGTATTGCCTACATTACCTATGAAAGATACGATTTATTACAGCGAGGATGGAATACAGATTAGCAGTCTGATGCAACGGGAGAGTCTGTTCGCAGGACAGGCACCGGAAGCCTTTCGATATGGTAAGTATTTTGCAACTAACGAAGCTTTATGGCCGGATCAAATCATGCAGATTAATGGTTCTACAGAACCGGCAATTCTTGCCGGAATGGAGATTGGAATGATTTCGGGAGAAGAGCGGAATTTTAAGATTACGACTAAAACGGATTTGGAACGATTTCGACTGATTATCAAAGAGGACCTTCAATGAAAGCATATGAATTAGAACAGATTGGACAATTGGTGTACAAAGAGGTTGCAAAGCCGGTACTGCATCAGGGAGAGGTATTAGTGGAGGTATTGGCTGCAGGAATCTGTGGTTCTGATATTCCACGAATCTATGAGACGGGAACCTATCATTTCCCTTTGATTCCCGGACATGAATTCGCAGGAAGAGTTGTGGAAGTATCGGATTTGACCGATGAACGCTGGCTTGGAAAACGAGTCGGTGTGTTTCCCTTGATTCCCTGCAAAACATGCCAACAATGTACACAAAAGGAATATGAGATGTGTTCGGACTATAATTATCTTGGCTCCCGATGCGACGGCGGTTTTGCAGAATATGTCGCTGTTCCCGTCTGGAATCTGATTGAGATACCTAATGAGATGTCGATGAAAGAAGCGGCTATGCTGGAACCGGCAGCGGTGGCATTGCACGCGCTAAGGCGGGTTGCACTCCATGGAGATACGACGGTTGCACTATTTGGACTTGGAACGATTGGTTGTATCATGACACAATGGCTGGCTGACTATGGCGTGAAGAATGTATATGCCATAGGACACCATACGGAATATGGTGAATTGATGAAAAAGACAGCTAACGATGCTTATTCATTCTGCGATGCGAAAACGGATAATGCAAGAGAATGGGTTTTGGACAGAACAAAGGAAACCGGAGTGGATCTTGTAATAGACTGTATTAACAGCAGTAAATCATTAGAGGACGATTTACTTTGTGTCCGTCCGAAAGGGCAGATTCTGATGGTTGGCAATCCCCATGCAGAAATAGCCATTGATAAGAATATATATTGGAAGTTACTTCGAAAGCAGGTTACGGTTGTTGGAACCTGGAATTCTTCCTTTACAAAAGAAGAACAGGATGACTGGCATCAGACGATTCTAGCCTGTGTAGAGAATCGTCTCAGCCTTACGGAATTGATTACACATGAGTTCCCATTTGAAGACCTTGAGAAAGGGCTTCGGGTGATGCGTGAGAAAAATGTGTATCGTAACAAAGTTATGGTAGTGAAGAAATAATCAGAAGATACACAATATGTTTTCGGAATTCTCTTTGATGAAATGAAACCTTGACCATGACCATTCATGATAGGGCAGAATTTGTTGCAGAGAAAGTTGCTGGTGGGCGTATTATAGTAGAATATGACATTCCTGAAAACAATATGCATGGTTATGTAGCAGATACTGGACTTCGAATGTCGGGCGAGAAGATGAAACAACTAGGTTGAAAACGATGTATGGGATGGAAGAAATGTATAGAAACTAATATCGATGTAATATAGTTAGCCAAAAGTAACATTATTCCTATGAAAAACGCAACAAAACATCTTTTATTCCTATGAATAACGTGATAACATATAAAGTATACTATTTTCTATTAAGTAATTCTGTTTAAAGAAAAGCAAAGGAAGTGATACTTTGGAACGAGATATTATGAAGTATCTTGTTGAGTGGAAGGATTCAAAGACTAGAAAACCGCTGTTATTAACCGGCGTCAGGCAGTGTGGAAAGACATTTGTGTGTAAGGAATTCGGAGAAAAGTATTTTGATGACGTAGCTTATTTCTATTTTGAAGGAAATAAGAGAATAGCTTCAATATTTGAATTTGATTTTGATGTTGAGAGAATTGTGGATGAGCTTGGAACCATTGTCCTTGGTAGGAAAATCATTCCGGGTAAGACTTTGGTTATTTTTGATGAGATTCAGGCATGCCCGAAAGCGATTACATCATTGAAATATTTTTGCGAGAATAGAAGGGAACTACATGTTATCTGTGCAGGCTCTTTTTTAGGCGTTTCCATTAAAAGAGAGCAGGTTTCTTTTCCGGTTGGAAAGATTGATCGTTTACAGATGTACCCAATGTCATTTTCTGAATTTCTACGTGCTGATGGTGGTAATGCACTCTATGAAGGTATTCAGAAATATGATCTTACGAGCGAATTGCCAGAACTCTATACCGCCTCTCTGGAACGAATGCTGAAGAATTATTACATTGTAGGCGGAATGCCGGAAATTGTTGGCAGATGGGTAGAAACCCATGATTATTCTGAGATAGACAACCTACAGGATAATATTCTAAAGGATTACAGTAGTGATTTTTCAAAGCATGCCCCCAAGACAGACATTCCGAAATTAGGCTGGATATGGGAATCTATTCCTAAACAGTTGGCGAAGGACAATAACAAGTTTGTCTTCTCGCATGTCAAGGCGGGGAAACGTTCCAGTGAACTCGAGGATGCATTGGAGTGGCTGGTGGATGCTGGACTTGTATATCAGTTAGAATTGGTTGTTAACCCGGAACTCCCGTTATCATTTTGCTCAGATGCAACATTTTTCAAAGTGTATATGTCTGATGTGGGTTTGTTGCGCAGAAAATCCGGTGTATCCTATAAGACAATACTGGAGGAGTCTGAGTTATATCGTAACTTTAAGGGGGCATTTACCGAGAATTTTGTTTTGACTGAATTATTATCGCAACAGATTCACCCATATTTTTGGAGATCTGGTAATACGGCAGAACTGGATTTTATTTTTGAATATGAGGATTCCATCATTCCGGTGGAAGCAAAAGCAGACATTCATACCAAGGCGAAGAGCTATCGACAATACTGCAAGAGATTTCGCCCACAAGAGGGAGTTAAGTTTTCTCTTAAAAATGTTGGAACTCATGAAGTTGAGGGAGTACTTACTTACAGCATTCCCCTGTACCTAATATGGATGCTGAAAACTGTTTTATCATAAAACGAATCAAATTAAGAAACAGTGGAATTACTATATAAGACAATTTGATAGACAAAGCGGCTTACAGTGTATCATTTAGAATCTTGATCATCTGTGCCACCCTAATTTCATAGGTATGCATTGCTTTTGTTTTTTCATACCCATTCTGTGCAATCTGCCTGCGTTGCTCTTCGTGTTTCAGGTAGAATGCCGCCTTCTCATCCAGTTCTTCCATGGAGGAAAAAGTCTCCAGATCGGTGCCGATTTCATAGTATTCGGGCAGCTCGGCCTGATAATTGGTAAGAAGGAAGCCACCACACCCTAAGATATCAAAAACACGTAGGGATAGACCTGTTTGAATTGGGCGGATGGTGATGTTTAGGTTGATTTTGCTCTCATGGAATACCAAAGGCATTTCGGTTAATGTTTTTGCACCACCCTTAACATGTACGTTAGGAAGTGCGGAGGTATCACTGAAGGTATAGAGAGCGACATCATGTTGCTCAGAGAGTCTGGAGAGGACACGCTGACGTTCTTTCACTGCGATATCCATGCCGATGAAATGATTTGCCATGACATAGGAGGGAGACAAAGTGTTGGCATAGACACTTTTCGTCAGATCGGGAACCTGTTGGATATAATCCTCCATAATCTCGGGAGTCAGAAGTTCTTCAATAAAATTGCAGCCATAGACGCCAAGCTGTGCTTCCATAATTCCTTCGGTATAACCTTTGGTATATTCCGAGATCCCTTTTATTTTCGCATATGGGTTCTTTTCTTGATACAAGGAGCCGATAAATGAGATGTCGGAAGAAAAAGCTGCTTTCTGAGATGGAGAAGCTGTGTTGATAACCTGATCCCAACGTGCTACATTCGTGGCTAGAGGAAGATGGAAGATGTGCTCAGGACCGCGTGAACGAAAATACTCATACTGTGCGCGATCGAACATAAAGGTCCGATTACAGGAATTTGAGAGCGATGGTGAAAATAATTCCATAATTGGACTGTCAACCGTCCAGGATACATAGGGAAGATGACGAATTTCGCAGTAATCTGAGATAGAAGGAAAGAAATTAATAGAAAATACGAACAAAAATGTGTGCTCGCGACACAGCTGATCTACGATTTGAACGGTCTGTGAAGGCGTAATTGTCTTATTTTTTATTTCAACATCTACGGTGATGACATCCAGACCATAGTGGGAAAAACAGGAGATAACATCAGGTTCGCAGATGCTGCCGTAACGATAAAACAATATTTCCATAAATAAAATCCTCCGTTTTTTTGGGCGGAAACCTGCTACTCTAAGATGGTGAGAGAATCCTTCTGACCATTTGGCATCACCCTTGACTTTCTATTATATAGGAGTTTTTGAAAAAAGAAAAATAAATCTCTAAAGTATTAAGAAAAATGTCCGATACATAATACAAGAGTAGTGAGTATCCGTGGAAGGAGGATGACATTATGAGAATAGAAGCGTATTCACAGATACAGCAGATGTACAATGCTTCCAAACCGGTGAATAAGGCTGCAAATGCAACAAAGGCGGATTTCAAGGATAAGTTACAGATTTCCGGCGTGGGTAAGGATTTACAGGTAGCGAAACAGGCAGTTGCAAATGCACCAGATGTCAGGGAAGATAAGATCGCTGCAATAAAGAGGGATCTGGAAAACGGCACTTACGAAGTAAGCAGTGATGACTTTGCAGAGAAGATTATGGAACAGTTTGGTCAGACACTCGCTTAAGTAGGAGTACAATCAAGACACTATTATAAGCGTGGTGTCTGTAAGGGATAACCTTTACAGACACCATAATTATTATCCGGGATGTGACAGGAAAGAGAGGAATGACCATGGCAAGCTTAATGGAAAATATCATTGATCTTCTGAATAAGGAGAATAGCGAATATGAATTACTAATTCAGCTCTCCATGGACAAGACACCGGTAATTATCAAGGGAGATTTGGAACAGCTTGGTAAGATAACGGAAAAAGAACAGGAAGTAGTTGGCCGGATTCAGCATTATGAGAAAGAACGAATTCAGACAATGAAAGACATTGCAGATGTCACGAATAAAGATGCAGAAGATTTGAAATTGCCGGTGCTGATTGAAATGATGTCGGGAAGAACCAGGGAACAGGAAGCACTTAGACTTGTTCATGATCGGCTAAAGACAACGATGACGAATATGACGCGTGTAAATAACCAAAATCGTGAATTGCTTAAGAATTCACTTGAGATGGTGCAATTTGAAATGAATTTGCTCCAATCCATGAAGTGTGCACCTGAAACAGCAGATTATAATAAAGGAGCTTATAATACCGGAAGTATTATGGGGAGCGGCTCCAAACGATTTGATACGAAACAGTAGAGTAATATCACCAACAGGAAGGATATAGAAAATGTCATTATTTGGCGATTTATATGTTGGAACTTCAGGATTACAATCCAGTCAGGAAGCATTGAACGTAGTGGCTCACAACGTGACCAATACAGATACGACAGGATATGTACGCCAGCAGGTTTCCTATTCTACAAGAGAATATAATACGCTGTCAATTGATGCGACCGGTGTTTCCAGAAAACAGACCGGTCTTGGCGTGTTTATTTCTGAAGTTCGTCAGGTGAGAGACCGTTTTGTGGATCAGTCCTATCGTGAAGAGAGTGGACGTAAAGGTTTCTATGATATTTCTTATGGAACGGTTGAAGAGATTGAAGCAATTCTTGGAGAACTGGATGGTGCAACATTTTCTGATTCCATGAATGACTTTTGGACGGCAATTGAGGAGCTGGTGAAAGATCCAAGCAGTGAGGTCTGCCAGTCTATGCTGGTTCAGTATGCGCAGAGTTTTTCGGAAGCAGCCCAGAATGTATATAGTGATATGAGTAATTATCAGGATAAACTGAATCTGAAGGTGAAAAACGGAGTGGATCAGATCAATTCCATGGCGCATCAGATTTATCAGCTGAATAACCAGATTCGGTCGATTGAAGCCGGTGGTGTTGAGAACGCCAATGACTTAAAAGATGAGCGTAATCTCTTATTGGATCAGTTAAGTACATTAGGAAAGATTTCTTATAATGAAGATTTCTTTGGCAATATTTTAGTGAAGTTCGAAGGCCATGATTTGATTCTGGGTGATCGCGTGAATGAAATGGCCTATCAGGCAACGGAAGATGAGGGCTTTTATCAGGTATATTGGCCGGATAGTGCCAAGTCTTTTATTGATGCAGACGGAGAACAGATTTATGATGCTTCAACGGCACCTGTATTTGATCTGTCTGTTGAGATATCTTCGGCTATTGATACGGATATTGGTTCGTTAAAGGCAATGTTACTGGCAAGAGGAGATCATCGGGGCAATTATACTGATTTAAAAGACGATGCCAGTTATAGTAAAATTGAAAGTTCCATTATGATGAATGTAATGGCAGAATTTGACGGACTGGTACATACAATTGTAACTGCTGTTAATGGAGTACTGGCAGGAGCAGCAGATCCGGCTTCCGGATATATGTGTGATGCTAACGGCAATCCGATTCAGCTTTTTGAACGTATCAGCTCAGACGAGTATCAATATGATGAGACAACCGCTACGTGGAATGCGGTAGCAGAGAACGCAGCTGATTCTTCGACCTGGTTTAGTATTAAAAATCTGGTTGTAAATGAGGACCTATTACAATACCCGACGCATTTGGGCTTTGTAAAGCCGGATGGCTCAACGGATTATGAGACAGCAAAAGCATTGGAAAGTGCATTTGAGGCGAAAGATTATATCCTCAATCCCAAACTTACCAATCAACTGTCAATTAGAGAATACTATTCCAATCTGGTTGCGCAATGTGCCAATTCCGGTAATGTGTATAAGAGCTTAAAAGAGAATCAGGACCTTACGGTAGAATCCGTTGAAACAGCAAGACAGGGATCGATTGGTGTCTCTACAGATGAGGAACTATCCAATATGATCAAGTTTCAAAATGCATACAATGCCAATAGTAGATTTATCAATGTGATAGACGAATGCATGGAGCATATTATCAGCACACTTGGCAGCTGATGAACGCTAAGCAGGAAGGAGAGAATGTATGTCATCCACTTTTCTAGGACTGAATACTGCATATACGGGCTTACAGGCTTCCAATGCAGCCCTTAATACAACATCGAATAACGTGTCTAATGCAGAAACAGAAGGATACAGCCGTCAGGTTGTAACGACACAGGCTGCTGAAGCAATTCGCTCTTTTACAACCTATGGTTGTGTAGGTGCGGGCGTTGAGACCCTTGCCATAGAACGTGTCAGAGATGAATTCTATGATGCGAAATTCTGGACCAACCAATCCAAGCTGGGAGAATATGAGAGCAAATCCTATTATATGTCTTCCATTGAGGAATACTATTCAGATGATTCAACGATAAAAGGATTTAGTACTATCTTCGAGGAGTACTATACAACCATTCAGGAACTGGCCAAGAACCCTGGCGACATTACAGTCAAACAGCAGGCAATCGGTAATGCGGGTAATGTGTGTTCCTATTTCAATGATATGTATACTAATCTGCAGAAGCTTCAGGATGATGTTAATCAGGAGATTAAAGTCAATGTAGACCGTATTAATTCTATTTCACAGGAAATAGCAGCACTGAACAAGCAGATCAATGTTATTGAGATGAATACAGGTGCGATGGCCAATGAACTTCGTGACCAACGGGACCTCCTGGTGGATGAACTGTCCAAAATTGTTGATGTTGATGTGAAAGAAACATCAATTATTGATAATACGAATACGGCAAGAGAGACCGGTGGCACCAGATATACCGTGCGTATCTGCGGACAGAGTGTTGTGGATGCCAATGATTATAAGACCTTGACCTGTGTGCCGAGGGCAAATGATGAGAAGGTGAACCAGACAGATGTGAATGGATTGTATGACATTTATTTCTCTGGTGATGCAGACTGGACTTCCAAAGAATATCGAGATAAGGGAGATTCACTTAATGTTTATGGCTCCTCAACAGGTGGTAAGCTTTCCGGCTTGATTCAGATGCGTGATGGTAATAATGGTGAGAATTTCGCAGGTAAGGTAAGTGCCGTTGATGTAGGAACACAGAAGGTTACCATCAATGTTTCGGCAGATTATCTGATGGATTTGAATAAAATGAATCTGACACAGGCCGGGGGAATTGTTACAATTGCCAATACCAGATATTATTTCAGTGACTGGACTTATCAGTTTGATGAGGACAGCGGACAATGCAGTTATACTTTTCAGCTTGATACAACCAAGAATGGCACCAATATTCTGACACAAACAGCGGCGACCAGACAGTCTGCTGCAGAAGTTGGTAATTCCATCAGCTATCAGGGAATTCCTTATTATCTCTCTCAGATGAATGAATGGGTCAGAATGTACGCATCTGCTTATAACGACATTTTACATGAAGGCGTTTTGGAAGACGGCAGTGTCGGACGGGATCTGTTTACCGGAGACGATGTTAGCGGTAATGAGTATTCATTTACCACAACGTATCAGAAGACCGACACAGCGGGCAATGTGATCACGGTAAATGCGGGTGATGACAGCTATTACCAGTTAAATGCAGGCAACTTTAAGATTGCAGATGATCTAACCAAAGATGCCAATCTGCTGGCCACCAGAAGTCAGCAATACTCTGGCAAAGATGACAATGATATTGTCCAAAAGCTGATTGAACTCAAAACAAACCCCAAATTGATGAGTTTCCGCGGCTGCTCGGCGGATCAGTATCTGGTATGTATGCTCTCTGATGTATCGCTGAATGCACAGCGTGCAAATACATTTACCAATAATTACAAGGTTCTTGGTAAATCCATTGAAAACCAGAGACTTTCTACCAGCGGTGTAGATAATGATGAGGAAGCAGTCAACCTGACCAAGTTTCAGCAGGAATATAATATGGCTTCAAAGATGATACAGGTTCTGACAGAAGTGTATGATCGTCTGATTCTGCAGACAGGGGTATAAGTTCATGGATGAAATTCTTATGCAATATTGATAAGTCAGTGGTTATGGAAAACCTCCTTTTGACCGATATTTATTATGTAAGTGAAAGGAGATATTGTTATGCGAATTACAAACAAAGTTATGCAGAATAATGCACTGGTTAATATAAATAAAAATAAAGAATTACAGGATTCTCTGAATACACAGATTGCTACCGGAAAGAAGATAGCAAAACCGTCGGAGGACCCTGTTGTTGCTATTCGTGCTTTGCGCCTTAGGAGTGATGTATCGCAGGTAACACAGTATTTTAAGAAAAATGTTCCTGATGCGACAAGCTGGCTGAGCCTGACGGAAAGTGCAATTAAAACAACTGTTTCGGTTGTTACGGATATGGTAGAGCAATGCGAAAAGGGCGCTACGGATACCTTAAAGACTGAAGACAGAAAGACGATTATTGACAGCTTGAGCGAACTGCGTAAGGAAGTCTATGCAACCGGAGATGCAGATTATGCCGGAAGATATATTTTTACAGGATACCGTACAGATACCTCCTTATCATTTGGAGAACAGACTTCACAACAATTTAATATAACACAGATGATTTCTGCAGGAGAGATTGAACAGCAATCCTATGTGGATGTGCAGAATCTGCTGAACCTGAGCGAAACAGCATTTTCAACTGGTACAAATGCCGCAATTACAGAACAGGATGTGGAATCCATGTCCTACTACAGAATGCGGCTGGCTTATGATAATCTGGATGCGACACAGGCACCAACGAATCTGACAATTGATGGAACGAATCATGCAATTACAGTAGCCACGGATGCAGACAGTGCATATCATCAGGCTGCATCAGATCCGGACAGCGTAATTCTGATTCCGTCAACTGGCGAACTTCTACTGGGTGCCAATGTATATGCCGATGCTAAGAATTCTACAACAGATTTGGCAGTAAGCTATTCCAAAACTGAGTGGCAGGCCGATGATCTCAGACCACAACATTACTTTTACGCAACAACCAATGACGCAAGAGGCAATGCGATCGAATACAATCCCGATTATCTGACGACAGGAACCACGGGACAGGCAATCGAATATCAGATTGGCTTTGACCAATCCATTCAGGTTAATACATATGCAGAAGATATTTACCAACATGCGATCGGACGAGATATTGATGAGATCATTGATTTGGCCAATAAACTGACGGAAGTTGAAGATATGACTGCCAAACTGACATCTATGTCAGAAGATACCGTGAATTACACCGATGCAGAAAGAGAAACAATTAAGACAGATCTTGATGCCGCTAATAAAGCACAGACGTTACTGAAAGATCAATTACAGAAGAGATTCAGCAACTACATTACGAAGATGCAGTCCTATCTGGGCGTAACGAATGAGGAATTAACAATCGTCGGCAATCGTACTTCAAGAGTTGCATTGGTATCTAACCGGTTATCGGATCAGACGACAACATTTAAGACGCTGCAGTCAGAGAATGAAGATGCAGATGAAACAGAAGTGGCGGTTCAGCTATCCAGTGCAAAAGTATCTTATGAGGCTGCCCTGATGGCAACGAGTCAGATGATTGATACAACTTTATTGAATTATTTATAACATAAGATGTGAAAGAAGACAGGAGGAAGAAGTTATGGTTATTAATACGAGAATATTCGGAGAGGTAACAATTGATGATGATAAAATGTTACGTTTCCCGGGCGGGATTGTTGGGTTCCCGGAGTTGGTTGATTTTGCATTGATTCATGATGCGGATCAGGGAGAACAGGGCGGAATCCGCTGGCTGCAATCAGTACAGGAACCGAATTTTGCAATGCCTGTAATTGATCCGCTGGTAGTAAAAAACGATTATAATCCTGTGGTTGATGACAACCTGCTCAAAGCAATCGACAGTGTTGACAATGTCTTAGTACTGGTTACGATTACAGTTCCGTCGGATCTGACCAAAATGAGTGTCAATCTGAAAGCTCCTTTTGTAATCAACGTGGATGGCAAGAAAGCCTGTCAGGTTATTCTGGAAGAGGAGTATCCGGTAAAGTATTATATCTATGATATCTTGAAGAACAACAAAGCAGAAAAGGCAGGTGAATAATATGCTGGCATTATCCAGAAGAAAAGGCGAAGCCCTTGTGATCAACAATAATATTGAAATCACGGTACTGGAAGTGAAAGGAGAACAGATTAAGCTTGGAATCAGTGCTCCGAGAGAAGTGCCGGTATATCGTAAAGAGGTCTATATCCAGATTCAGGAATCGAATAAGGAAGCAATGACGGAACCGACACCGGAACTGCTGAAAAAAATATTTGAATAATTTCAGAAAATTTATGATTGCTGTTAACTAATCATGACTGAGTACCGATATAAAGAGTAAACATTATTATATCGTCTATTTATTGACGACTCAATTTCACATGGAGGTGAACACAATGGGAATAGAACCATTAGGAAGTGCAATGACATACACTGCACAGGGAACAAGAACAGCTGCAGTATCACAGACACCGGCAGAGACCATGGAAGGACAACCGGTTGAAACAAATGCGTCCAAGATTGATGATCAGACGATCTCGGTTGCCAAGCTGCAACAGAATAGCAGCGACAATGAAAACAATTCCTCCGCACAGGAAGATACTGCTTCAATGAACGAAGATATGATTCGTAAAGCAATGCAGGAGCTGAACAAGAAGGCGACCAGCGTTGAATCTGAATTCGGTATTCACGAGAAGACGAATCGAATTACAATAAAGATTGTTGATAAGAAAACGAAGGAAGTAATCAAAGAATTACCTCCCGAAAAGATGCTTGATATGATTGCAAGAGTCTGGGAATATGCAGGACTTGTAGTGGACGAGAAACGATAGGAGGGCGAAAATGGCTTCAGATTTGATTAGAGTAACAGGAATGAATTCTGGACTGGATACAGAGAGTATTATCTCTGCTTATACCTCCACGGCAAGAGAAAAAGTGAAGGATGCGAAGAACTCCAAGACAATCAATGAGTGGACACAGGATGCATGGAAATCTTTAAATTCCAAAATTTATGGTTTATATTCAGGAACTTTGTCAACCAACCGTCTGGCAGCAGCATATTCCAAGACGAAAGTAACAACCTCTAATTCTGCTTTGACAGTAGTTGCAGGACAGAAAGCAGTGAATGGAATTCAGACAGCAAAGATTGCAGGCCTTGCAAAGGCAGCATATTTGACTGGTGCAGCGATTGGAGTTTCGGATTCTACGGCCAACCTAAACAGTACCTTGGGAATTGCAGAGGGACAGCAGATTACGCTGAACAAACAGAATGGAGAATCCAGGACAATTCAGATTGGTGGAGCAGAAGCTGAGGGCGTAACTGTGGTTAAGACCATGGATGAACTTACTAAGGCACTGGGAGACAGCGGATTAAATGCCAGCTTTGACAGTACAAATCAGAGATTATTCCTTAGCGCAAAGGCGACAGGCTCCAGCAATGACTTTAATCTATCCGGAGATACAGATGCCTTGGCTGCTTTAGGATTAGCGACAAAGTCTCAGCTTGATGCAGCCGGAATTGATCAGGATGCAGCCAGCAAGATAGACGGAAGCAGCGCCAAGATAATTCTGAATGGTGCGGAATTCGTTTCTGATACCAATACATTTAATATCAACGGTACAACATATACTGTGAATTTTATGCCGACAGATCCGGAAGAAGAAATATCCATTACAACAGGTACGGATTATGATGCAATCTATGATGTTGTTAAGGATATGCTAAAAGAATACAACAGTGTTATGAATGAAATGAGTAAGCTTTATAATGCAGATCCCTCTAAAGGCTATGAACCGCTAACAGAGGAGCAAAAGGAGTCTATGTCTGATTCTGAGATCGAAGTGTGGGAAAACAAGATTAAGGATGCTTTGCTTAGAAGCGATGATACTGTATATGATGTGATGATGACGATGGTCAATACGGCAGGCGGAAGCTTCGAAGTTGGCGGCAAGAAAATGTTTTTATCAGATTTTGGAATCTCGACACTGGGATATTATGATGCAGAAGAGAATGAGAGATATGCATTACATATTGACGGAGATGCAGATGACTCGAACACTGCAAGCAAAGACGATAAGTTACGTTCCATGATTGCTACGGATCCGGAAGCTGCTGCGTCGTTCTTTTCACAATTTTCCCAGACGTTATATACCAACCTTTATTCCAAGATGGGTAGTACCAAGATGAGCAGCATCTATAAGGTATACAATGATAAGCAGATGAAGGAAGAACATACTGACTGGGAGAAGAAGATTACAGAGCTGGAGTCGAAATTATCAGATATGGAAGATAATTATTATAAGAAGTTCTCCGCAATGGAGACCGCACTGGCGAAGATGAGTTCCAATCAGAATGCGGTATCTTCCTTATTGGGTGGAAATTAAGATAAAGGTAACGGAGGCAATAAAGAATGAATAATCCATATGCACAGTACACAACGAATAAGATAGCGACAGCATCCCCTGCGGAACTGACACTGATGTTATACGAGGGTGCGATAAAATTTGGCAATATTGCGATTATGGCAATTGAGCAAAATGATGTAGAGAAAGCACATGTTAATATTAAGAAGGTGCAGCGGATTATAAATGAATTCCGTGTAACGCTGGATCATAAGTATCCGGTTGCAGAGCATTTTGATAGTATCTATACATACCTTTTACGCAGGCTGTTTGAAGCGAATATGAACAAAGACAAGGCAATAATGGAAGAGGTCGTGGAGCATTTGCGTTCGATGAGGGATACCTGGAAAGAGGTTATGAAACGAACAGTTCATCCGCAGATTTATTAGAGAATGGAGTCCCAATGACGAAACAGTATATGCAGATGTTAGTAGATGGTTTGAAACAAAAGAAAGAAGTTCTGCAGGAATTACAGAAGAAAACTTCTAGACAAACAGCAATCATTGCCGACGAGAATGCTGACTGGGAGGAATTTGACCAGCTGGTTGATTTAAAATCAGCGTTGATTGAAAAACTGACCGGTCTGGATGATGGATTTGAATCAGTGTTTGCGCGGGTAAAGGATGACCTGGATTGTCATCGAAGCGAGTATAAGGAACAGATTAAGCTGTTGCAAAAGCTGATTGCAGAGGTAACCGAGCTGAGTACAGGACTGATGGCTTGTGAAGAGCATAATAAAGAGCTGGTTACCAAGAAATTTGCCGAGGAAAAGGACAAGATCAGACAAGGACGGGTATCGTCAAAGGTTGCAACCAACTATTACAAGTCCATGAATCGGATCAATTATATTGATCCACAGCTAATGGACAGAAAAAAATAATTTTCAGGTATTAATTATTGGAGAATTTCTCCGATATATATAATACAAGCAGGGAAGACCTGCTGAACTAATAACAGCGGCAAGGATGCCGCTCACCATCATTCAAGGAGGAAAAATATATGGTAGTTCAACACAATTTGACAGCAATGAACAGTAACAGAATGTTAAACCTTACAACAAGTACTCAGGCTAAGTCAACCGAGAAGTTATCTTCCGGTTACAAGATTAACAGAGCAGCTGATGATGCAGCTGGTCTCGCAATCAGTGAGAAGATGAGACGTCAGATCAAAGGTTTAACACAGGCGTCTTCTAACGCACAGGATGGAATCTCCTGCGTACAGACAGCTGAAGGTGCATTAGCAGAAGTACATGATATGCTGCAGAGAATGAATGTTCTGGCTAACCAGGCATCCAATGACACGATGACATCTGTTGATCGTGGTTACCTCGACAGCGAAGTTCAGGCACTGGTTAGTGAGATTGACCGTGTCGCTTCTACTACAACTTTCAATGAGCAGAACTTACTTGATGGTAGCTTTACAGGCAAGAACCTTCAGGTTGGAGCAGAGAAAGGTCAGTTCATCGATATTTCTATTACTTCTATGAAAGCAGCTGCTATCGGTATTGAAAGCGTTGCGGTTTCCGGAGCAGACAATACCAATGCTCAGTCAGCAATCTCTATGGTTAAGAGTGCTCTTGCATCTGTATCCAAGATGAGATCCGACCTCGGTGCTGTACAGAATCGTCTGGAACACACAATTAAGAACCTGGACAACGTAGTTGAGAACACAACAAGTGCTGAAGCACAGATCCGTGACACAGATATGGCCAAAGAGATGGTTGCATACTCTAACAGCCAGATTCTTGCACAGGCTGGTACAGCAATGTTATCTCAGGCTAATCAGTCCAACCAGAATGTATTATCCTTACTTGGTTAATGTATCAACTGGTTAATTCTTACTACCATGGAAAGGGCCATCCGCAAGGATGGCTCTTTTACTTTGCGATAGACAAATGCCCGAATAAATATCATATGTACTTTTATGTAAATATTAGAAGAAAATTCAAATTGAGTCTAAAGTAATTTAGAACATGGTCGATATATATATCAGAATAGCTGGTAGCTAGAATTAACAATTAAAAGGAATGATACATTCAAGGAGGACAAAATTATGATCGTACAGCACAATTTAACCGCAATGAACAGCAACAGAATGTTGAACTTAACAACCACAAGCCAGGCAAAATCAACCGAGAAGCTTTCTTCCGGATATAAGATTAACAGAGCAGCAGATGATGCAGCAGGTCTTGCAATCAGTGAGAAGATGAGAAGACAGATCAAAGGTCTTACCCAGGCTTCCTCGAATGCACAGGATGGAATCTCCTGCGTACAGACAGCTGAAGGCGCTCTGGCAGAAGTACATGATATGTTACAGAGAATGAACGTACTGGCTACGCAGGCTTCCAATGATACGATGACATCTGTTGATCGTGGATATCTTGATAGTGAAGTTCAGGCTTTGGTTAGTGAGATTGACCGAGTTGCTTCAACAACAACATTTAATGAGCAGTGCTTGCTGGATGGTACTTTTACAGCAAAGAACCTGCAGGTAGGTGCAGAAGCCGGACAGTTTATCGGAATGTCAATTGCAGCAATGAACGCAAGTTCAATTGGAATCGATTCAGTTGCTGTATCCGGAGCAACCAATACCAATGCACAGAAGGCCATCTCAATGGTCAAATCAGCTTTGGCATTGGTTTCTAAGCAGAGATCCGATCTTGGTGCAGTGCAGAACCGTCTGGAGCATACAATTAAGAACCTCGATAACGTTGTTGAGAATACAACAAGTGCAGAAGCACAGATTCGTGATACAGATATGGCCAAAGAGATGGTTGCATATTCCAATTCACAGATTCTTGCTCAGGCAGGTACCTCAATGCTGACACAGGCTAATCAGGCCAACCAGAATGTATTATCCTTACTTCAGTAAAATAAATAGTAGATTGGGACTGATGTAAATCAGTCCCTTTTTTAATAAGGAGAGAAAAATGGATTATTCCCAATGTATAGCAGTCTATTTTAACTCAGAAGAAATTGTCAAAGATGATATTGTATGGGGCTTATTGGAACTGGGGATTGAGGTAGAGCGACCTGAGTATAGAGTGCCGTTACAGGAATATCAGGAAGAACAGGTGGAACAGATTTTACCACTAATTGTACAAAGAACATTTGTAATAACGCAGGATTTTTCTGCTGTGGTGGCAAGAGCCTGTGATGCAGCACACATCCCATACATATCGTGGGTGTATGATTCTCCACAAAGATCGCTGTATTTAAAAGAAGCTTTACTTCCAATGAATTATATTTTTGTGTTTGATAAAAAACAGTGTGAACGGTTGAAAGCAATCGGAATTCAACATGTATTTCACCAACCCCTGGCTGGAAACATTGCTAAGGCATCAATTCTTAAAATTACAGATGAAGATATTGAAAAATATTCCTCGGATATATCCTTTGTCGGACAGATGTATCAGCGATCCTATCAGGAGAGTTTTTTTCGTTGTGCACCACCAGAGGCGAAAGAACAATTTGATTCATTTTTCTCTAAAACAGTATGTAACTGGAAAAAAGGCTGCACTATTTTCAATCAGCTTGGACCGGATGCAAATGAGTATATGCTTCGGGGACTAATTGAACAGGATTATAACAATTATCGTATTGATAAGAAGTATGCCGGTGAAGTGCTTATTGTGGCAACAACAATTGCAGGGATGGAGAGAAAGGCAGTTTTGTGTGAAGCGGCACAGCTTGGACAATGCGATTTGTATACTAATTCACTGGTGGAAGAAAAAGCTTTTGCCAATGTCAGAATTCATCCTCCCATTGATTATAATTCTGAGATATATAAGGTCTACTTCTCCAGTAAGATTAATCTGAATATTACAATGCGTGCAATTGAAAGTGGCATTCCACAACGTATTTTTGATATTATGAGTGTGGGCGGATTCGTTCTAACTAATGAACAGGAAGAAATCGAAGAATTATTTACGCCCGGAGTTGATCTTGTCACTTTTCAAAGCTTAGACGAGATGAAGGACAAGATAGGCTACTATCTGTCACATGAGAGGGAAAGAATTAGAATTGCCATGAACGGATATCAGAAAGTAAGAGATTACTATTCTTATCCGCATCAACTAACGACGATTTTAAAGAATCTTGGAATAGGGTGAACCTTATGAAAATCATGTTTATGAAATGGGAGAGCTTTGGAAATCCCTATATAATAAAAGAATTTACGAATGCAGGTTACGAGATCATCGAGTATGACTTTCCGCAGAAGACGAAGAACGTCAGAGCCAACGAGGAGTTATCAGGGGATATTGTAAAGAAAATTCTGGAAAATGGTGTCAGTCTTGTGTTTTCCTTTAACTATTTTCCGGTAATTGCAATGGCAGCAAAGGCCTGTAGAAGAAAATATTTTTGCTGGGTATATGACAGCCCGGCGATCTTACTCTATTCCAAGACGATTTTCTTTGATACGAATTACATTTTCCATTTTGATCATACGCAGGTCGTTGAATTTCAAAATGCGGGTGTGGAACATATATACTATCTACCCATGGCGGCGGCAGTGCAGGAATACGACGAATTGGTTGTAAAAGAACAGGATAGATTACAATATCATGCTGATGTTGCAATGATTGGTTCTATGTATGATGAAGAGCGATATCAGATATTTAAGCGATTTGATGGATTTGATGATTATACCAAAGGATATCTGGATGCAGTTGTAAATGCGCAGGCAGAGCTGTATGGCACTTCTATTTTGGAAGAGGCTTTACAACCGGACATTATGCAGAGAATAGCAGAGGTATTTAGAATTACAACACATGTAGATGGATGGGAACGTCCGGAGTGGGTGATTGCAAATTACTATCTTGCGAAGAAAGCAACAGCAAAAGCCAGAAGAGAATTGATGGAATTGTTATCCCGGGAGTTTGATGTGGCATTATATACGCCGGAAGCAACCGCCCATTTAACACGGGTACGTAATATGGGATGTGTCGATTACTATAAAGAAGCACCATTAGCAATGAAATGTGCAAAAATCAATATAAATAATACCTTACGCAGCATTCCATCCGGTATCCCGCTTAGGGCAATGGACATCATGGGATGCGGCGGATTTTTATTAACGAACTATCAGGCTGATTTTCCGGAGCTTTTTCAACCCGGAGAAGATTTTGTGTATTATGAAAGTGCAAAGGATGCAGTCCAATTAGTTCATTATTATTTACAACATGAAGAAGAACGAAAACATATTGCTGAGACGGGGTATCAAAAGGTGAAGCAATTTCACACCTTTCGTCAACGGGTTCAGACAATGCTGTCTGTAGTGTTGGAAGGATAGCTTAGCAGAGTAACATTGAACCATAGATATGTTGATACAAAGCTGCGATAAGTATTGCAGAATAATGCTGCATTTTCGCCAGTATAAGCTGAAAAATCGATTTTGTGACATTGCAGAAAATCATGCGTAAATACATGACCTTGCAGCGCTTTATGGGAACGTTCGGTATGGAGAAAGGCATTTTGCTGTGACGGAATGTGAAGATGATAGAGAGCGCTTTCTCCGTCTTCTGTTATGCTACAGAGATCCAGCGGCTGGTTTGTAACATTACAGCACAGTATCTCTGCAGGATGGGACTGAAGCGTCTGAATGATCTGACGACAATATTCAGGATGCAGGTACTCACGTCCGGTAAAGAAGGCAATATAGTCTGTGCCGGCGTACTCCAATGCGATATGACAGGAGTCACCAAAAGCAACCTTTTGCTCTATCTGAACTAAAAGAACGGAATCGGAATACTGCTTTTCATATTGGCGAAGAAGTCTGGTTACAGGGCTCTGTTCTGCATCACAGATACCAATGAGCATCAGATGATCAAGACCGATGGTCTGTTCTTCAACAGAGGTAAGAAAATTCCTGAGTTCCTCGCAGGAACAGTGGCCGGTCACAATCAGACACATTTTTTTGGAAACTGCAAGACCGGTGTAAATCTCGTTCTCCTGTAAGGCAAGTAGTCTTTCCCTGGAGGAGGAATGTCCGGCAGAGATTGCTTTCTGGTAATAGTACACTGCAGTAGTGGTATTGCCATAGGCTTCATAAATACAGCCAAGATTGTGCGCGGGAATCGCATTGTTACTGCCTTCAACATGAAAATCTCCTAAAGTAAGTGCATGCTTGAATTCTTTAAGCGCGGCAAGCGTCAGATTGAGATGAAGATAAGCATCCCCCAGCATACAGACATAATCTGCGTAGTTACCAAGAGAAGAATAGCAGGAACGTAAGCCGACTGCTTCCTGTAAGCGGCCGGTGGCAATCATGCTATATCCATAAGACACGACCATTACTTTGACATATTCCAAAGTGAGGTCGGGGTGCAGTGCATAACCCTGGCTATAGTAATCATAGGCCCGTTCCGGATCTTCACACAGATCATAACTTTGCCCCAACTGGTAGTAAAGATAAGGATCATTTGGGGTGATTTGAAGCTCTTCTAATAGAATCGAATTATTTCGAATCGCTTTGGCCCTGACTTCCTCCGGCGTACCAAGATATCCCTCGTGAAATACCGTTAATGGAATCTCATAAGCTAGAAGCTTAGAACCGATCCGGCTGGTAACCTGTTCATGAATTCGACCCTCATAACCAAACTGACGTCTGTCAAAAAGACGTTCTACATAATCAATCATGATATTGGTGGAATTGCCATTGCGACACAGATTACGTCGTTTCAGGCGGCCGATTGCATTCGGATAATTCTGGATAGATTTTTGAATAGCAACGATATCAATGTTTTCTATAATTTCATCAGAATCTATAAACAGAACATAGTCATTGGAAGATTTCTCCATAGCATAATTTCTTGCGGCTGAGAAATCATTAATCCAGTTAAAATGATAAATCTGCCTGGTATATTGTCTGGCTATGGAGACTGTCTGATCAGTAGAGCCGGTATCTAAGACTACGATTTCCATACCTGTTTCGGCCAGCGGTTTCAGACATTTGGCAATGATTTTAGCTTCGTTTTTGGTAATTAGACAGAATGTGAATGAAATCATGACAACCTCCTTATGATTGTTTTTATTATAACAAAGCAAACTTCTATTTACAAATAATAGAACTGAATCGTATAATAAAAGAAAGTGGCGAGGAAACCAAATGCGAATACCGGGAAATATTGATATTATAGAATATTGTGACGAAAATGGAGCATTTACAGAAGAAGGCGGTGTAAAGCTATCGAATTCTTGTGATGCTTATTTTAGTGCTATGGGAGAGTTTCGCCCGGGAGTACAGGCAGGCGTTTGTTCATTGAAGGGAAGAATTAATGAAAGACTTCAAGAACGACGGGGTCCTGCATACGAATCCATAGTTGCACTTGTTAATTCAGAGGAATATAGCAAGATTGCGGAATATGATTATGAGCTGGAATGCTTTCCGACTGCGGTTAAGATTTATCAGATGGAGCGTGGCGGAACCGGAATCACTTTTTTTGATCAGATTGAGTACATCGATAATTTCCAGAAAATATACCAGCAAATGATTTTCTATTTTAGAAGAATACAGCTTAATCTTGCCAAGCCGATTCAACAGGAATGCATGACCTATCTTAGAAAGAATAAATTTTCCGTATTTATGGTTGCGCAGATTCTAATCGATTGTGAGATTGGTAATAAAGATGATGTGGCAATTCGACTGGCAAGACTGTATATGGAACAGGGGAGTCCCAAAGAAGCTCTGTTTTTAGTATCTGTTATGATGGAACAGTATGAGACAATCAATCCGGTGGCACTGAATGCATGCCGTGAGGAGATTATGGAGAGTTTATAATGGGAAAAAACAAGAGAAAATTTGGCTTTATTATATGTACCAATGAGGAACAGTATTTTCGCGAATGCTGTCTCTATATCAACCAGCTACAGGTTCCAAGTGGATTTACGGTTGATATAGTACCCGTTATGGAAGCCAAAAGTATGACCTCTGGTTATAACAATGGAATGTATGCCTCGGATGCACAATATAAGATTTATATGCATCAGGATGTTTTTATAATTAATCCGAACTTTCTTTTTGACATCCTTACGGTATTCAAATTGAACTGGAAAATAGGCATGATAGGGATGATTGGATGTCCGGTGCTGCCACCGACAGGTGTTATGTGGCATGGTGAGCGTGTCGGTAATCTCTATCAGCTTGATAAGAATAACGTTAATTTTAATGGGTATGAATATCAACGAGAAGATGGCATTACAGAAGTAGAGGCCATTGATGGTTTGCTTATGGTAACGAAAGCGGATATCCCGTGGAGAGAAGATTTATTTGATGGTTGGGATTTTTATGATGTCTCACAGAGTTTTGAATTTAGGAGAAAAGGCTTAAAAATTGTCGTGCCGGAGCAAAAGCATCCATGGTGTGCACATGATGACGGTAAAATGAATCTCTGGAGTTACGATCGCTATCGAAAGATTTTTTTAAAAGAATATATGCAATAGATCAGTGCAAGCCAATGGCTTGCACTTTTAATTAAACAAAGGTTATTGCTTTTTAAGCTCTTTTAGACGATCTGCAGATCTGGGATAGTCACCGGCTTTTTCATAGAAAGTGATGGCCATGTCTTTGTTTCCCAGGAGTTCATTAATTACGGCAATATTGTGATAAGCAAAGTAGGTTGTGACCCCCTGCGTTCGATTCGGCTTCATGGAAAGACATTTCAGAAACTCTCCATAAGCCTTCAGATACATATCATTGTTAAGATAAATCTGACCAACCAAAAAGAGATATTCTGGCGTATCTTTGAAAGACTCATAGACATCAGCAATAGATAATGCATCTTTTGCACGATCCAGTGCTAAAAGGCATTCACCATATCCAATTAACATCATTTGGACATATTCCATTCCGGGGTCTACGGGCAGTTGCAGTCCCTTTTCAAACCAGGGAAGTGCACCGTTGTAGTCACGCATCAGCAGATAGCTTTGACCAATCTGATAATGCAGATAAGGGTCTTTGGGGCGAAGGTGAAGCTCCTTAAATAGAAGCTGATTGTTGCGTTTAGCCTTTCTGCAAAGCTCTTCTTGACTTAACAGATAACCGGTATGACTAATCTGGACAGGAATAGGGTAATAAACAATGGGGATTTCCTGAATGGGGACTAGCTGTTCATGAATAGGATGAATAAAATGAAAAAGACGACGATCATAAAGACGTTCAACACGATCAGTATGTGAAGTTATAATGCCATTTTCTTCCACGAGATTATCACGGGACAGCTGACCAATTGCTTTGGGGTGAGTAAGCATGCTCTGCTGTAAGAGGGCATGATCTATAAAAGTTAAGGACTCATCGGCATCCAGAATGAGGATCATGTCATTTGATGCGAGGGAGGCTGCATAATTTTTTGCAGCAGCAAAATCATTTATCCATTCAAAATGATGAACTTTAGAAACAAAAGCAGAAGCGAGTCGGATACTCTGATCAGTTGAACCGGTGTCGACCACAATGATTTCTCCTTTTTGATCCGTTGAATTAAAAAAGACATCGTGCAGGGAGGAAAGACAGGCTGCAATTTTTTTCTCTTCGTTTTTCATAATAATGCATATTGAAATCGGAATCATTAGGGACATCCTTTCACTGATAGTAGATGTAAGCGGTTATGCTAATGCAATTATTATATAACTGATAAAGAAAAGATGCAAAAGAGACTTCCTCTCAGGTAATATTTTCATGGATTAATCAAATGATGTATGCTATATTATACGGGAAAATAGGTAATTACCAAAAGGGCTGATTATGCCCGGTTAAAGTAATATAAAAAGAATAAGCAGAGGAAGGCAAAGAAAATGAGCAGTTTTAAGAAGAAGACAAAACCAAAAGAAACATTATCTCAGCAGATTTCCAATTATTGTATTTCAATGGTTGCAGGTCTCTATGTTTTCATTATGCTATGTGTTTTTCCATTATATTTTCAGGACAAATATTTTAACATGGGAGATGCCAAATTTGCATTTTTTATGTATGCAACATTGATTGGACTGGGCATGCTCATTTTATGCTTTATACCATGGCTCATCGCACATCACAAGGAGACCAATTATGATAAAGTTTTTTGCAGCTTTTCAAAGACCGATTGGTTTGTAGTTGCATATTTCTTTGCAAGTTTTCTGTCGTTTTGCTTGAGCGAATATAGAATTGGAGATGCGCTAAACGGCTATGCCGGGTGGAATATGGGAATTCTCTCCCAAATGGCATTTATTTTAATCTATCTGTTTGTTTCAAGATTCTGGAAGTGGAGTCCTGCCACATTGGAACTCGCTACAGTTACAGGAGCGATTACATATCTGCTTGGTGTTTTGCAGAGATTTTCCATTGATCCATTAGAGATGTATAAGAATTTATCTCCGGCAGATATTGAAAAATTTCTTTCAACGCTTGGACAGACGTCATGGTTTTCAAGCTATGTGGTTCTGATATTCCCGGTAGGTGTCTTCTATTTCTGGAATGACAAGAAACTTGTTTCAAGGATTTGGTCCGGAATATTTACCGCACTTGGATTTGCATCCTTATGTACAACAAACAGTGACAGTGCATATGTCGCTTTTGGACTGACACTTTTGGTGTTCCTCTGGTTTTCGCTGGAATCTAATGAACGATTTATTAGATGGTTGGAAGTGGTACTTCTTGGATTAGCAACATTTCGTATGATCGGAGTTTTGCAAAAGCTGTTTCCTGAACGACAAGTTACCCTGCTCACAGGCACAGAGGCATTGACTTCGTTTGTTAATCACAGCACGTTTATGCTGATTATGTTAATTGTAGTAGCCCTATTCTATGGATGGTTTCGCTGGGCTGTCAAAGACACAGGAAAAAGCAAATCGGTTACCATTGATATTTCGAAACTTATTTGGATTCGAAAAGCAATATTGATAGGTGCTGGGCTGTGCGTTGCAGGAGTAGTCTTATTAATTGTACTGACAACGAACCATCAGCTGCCGCAATTTCTTAATAAGATTGACAGCATCGGCTTCTTCCATTTTGTTGATAGCTGGGGCAATCACAGAGGATTTAACTGGAGAATGGCAATAACGGCTTTCTCTCATTCATCCATAAAAGACTTATGGTTTGGCGTTGGACCGGATTGCTTTGCCGGAAGTATGTCAAAGTATTGCGCAGAGGAAGTTGCAGCCTACTGGCATGGACAGACGCTGGCCTGTGCACATAATGAATGGTTAAATATGCTGATTACGGAAGGTGTACTTGGTGTTGTGGCTTATATCGGAATTTTTGTAAGCTGTATCATACGAGCAGGAAAAATGGCAGGTAAGGAGACGGCAGCAATTCCATTTGTGGCAGCGACATTGGCATATATGGGACACAATTTCTTCTGCTATCAGACCTGCGTCTGTACACCGATTATTTTTATCATGATGGGAATTGCAGAGATGATTTGCAGGAACGCTCAAAAGGAGAAAAAGGAGGGGCTATGATTTCTGTCAGTGTGTGTATGATTGTAAAGAATGAGGAAGCTGTGTTAAAACGTTGCCTGGATTCTTTACAGGGAATTTATGAGGAATTGATTATTGTGGATACGGGATCCACAGACCGGACGAAAGAGATTGCGGCACAATATACAGATAAGGTGTTTGATTATATCTGGCGTGATGACTTTGCAGCAGCGCGTAATTTTGCCTTTTCGAAAGCGACTATGGATTACATCTATTCTGCTGATGCGGATGAAGTTATGGATGAAGAGAACAGTAAACGTTTTTTGATTTTAAAGGAGGCATTACTGCCTGAGATTGAGATTGTGCAGATGTGGTATCTGAATCGACAGGCTTTTGTGACGACAGAAAATTATGATCGGGAATATAGGCCCAAGCTTTATAAACGTGTTCGTACATTCCTCTGGCAGGATGCGATCCATGAGGCGGTTAATCTTACACCGGTAGTTTATGACAGCGATGTGGAGATTTGCCATATGCCTGAGAATGAGCATGAGAAACGTGATTTTTCTATCTTTATTAAAATGGAGGAACGTGGTGAATTCTTATCAGAGAGATTACATCATATGTATGCAAAAGAGCTGTTTCTTTCAGGAGATGATGGTGATTTTGCCAAGTCAGCATCCTATTTTCAAAAGTCACTCTATGATGAAAGAAGAAGTGCATCAGATCGTACAGATTCCTATTGTATTTTAGCGAGAAATGCAAGAATAACAGGCAATCACAATGATTTCTTTAAATGGTGCCTGAAAAATATCAGTGTATCACCATGTTCTGAAATCTGTAACGAACTTGGATATTTTTATTATGCTGCAGGAGACTATGAGGAAGCCAGCATCTGGTTTATTAATGCGTCAGAAGAAACCGAAGCAGTTTTGTGTGCCAATAGCAAAGAACTGATTCCGGCAGAAATGCTGTATCAGTGTTATAGGAAGATGGCCGAAGTGAATCCGCTCATACGTGAGGAGTGTCTCAGGGAGGCAGAAAGATATCTATGTCAGGCAGAAGAACTAAAGAAAAAGAGATTATCAGCCGATACACAATAAAAGAGAGGGCAGGTGCATATGGAAGAGAAAAAGACAAATGAAGAAATTGAACAATTAACATTAGATACCTTTACGTCTATGGCAGACTACCTGCCAAGACTGATTCCAACATTAGAGACCTTAATTCATGAGCTGAGAGAAGATATGCAGGAAGATACGATGGAATTGTTGGATATGGCAGTTAATGGTATCAATTGGGTGATTGAAGCGTATAATGCCACTAGTGAGATCGTCAACCGTAATAGCTTACGCGTGGATACAGTTCAAATGGATCAAAAGGTAAAGGAATTTGGTGATGCATATCAAACCAAAGATTATGCAAAAATAGCAGATGATCTGGAAAACATGGTAATCCCGTTTTTGAAGATCATGCTGGAAGTGGCAGAAGAACAGAGCAGATAAAACATTACATATAACTATTGAATAACATTCCACTGTAGGCACTGGTAACGTATGGGTTAGCAAAATGTGTCTTCAGTGGATTTTTATATGCAACCATACGCATATCCGCATATGCCATTGGATTGAGCTGTATCTGTGTGATTTTCTGAAGAGCTGCACGCGTGAAATTTTTAAATTGTTTAATAGTATTAGCGGAATGGTCAGAGGACAGAGAAGACGCCAGAGCTGAATCATCAACCTGGAGCTGTCCATTGTTTTGAACGGTAATTCCGATATTCGACATATTATTGATATAGAACGAACTCATACGTTTCATACTGTCTACTAAAAGATTGGTTCTGGGCTGACGATTCTGATAGGAGGAGGCTGCCTGGAGAAAAGTATTATAGGAATCCGTCAGACTGATAATATTATCCTTTAGAGATTCAAAGTCGGGCTTTGTGCCAATAAGCACAGGGTCGGAATCTGTACAGTCAAGTAAAGAGACTTCGAAACGGTCCTGAATACGGATGGTATTATCTGATGAATGCATAGTGGTTCCATCAATGCTATAGATCGCATCTAGGGAAGGCTGCGTTATGTTATGAATCCCCAAATAATGGGTGATTCCTTCCTTCTGGCTCGTATTTTCATCACTGATTGTGAAATAAGGTTTTCCGGAATCTAACCGACCGGTACCAACAGAACTTAAGGTAAGTGCTGATTCATTAGATGTATTCTGCAGTACATGAGCATTGACCCCAAGATTGGAGCTATTAATTAATCGGGCAAGTCTGGATTGTATATCCAGATTGGTATCTGTATCGCTGATAGCAAATTGCAGCTCGTAGTTTGAGGCAGCGGTTAAAAGATCAAAGGAATATGTGCCGCTTGGCAGATTACACTCATTACTGGGAAGATAACAGCCCTCATTTTGCTGCGAAAGCGCAAGAGACTGAATTGTTAATTTCACTGGCGGACGATTGTCATTGCCGGTTAAATTCATTCTGGGAAGAATGCTGGCTTGAGCCTTTGAAGGTTCAGAGGAATAAACGGCCTGCTGACCGAAGATAGAATCATCCTCCAAATTACCTAATGAAGCAACCGTATTACGAAATTGCAGGGCATATTCTTTCATATGGATAGAGTAATCTTCAATTTCT
>JAKQFQ010000480.1 GCA_029558315.1 Bacillota bacterium | reverse complement strand
ATTTTCCTACAAAAACTTTACACTAGCGAGGGATTCCTTATTGAGAAAGTTATGCCTTTATAATATAATAATAGGCGGAAATATTTGCTTTTTCAGGAACTAAATGGGGGATTCAAATGTCGTTATCCGTATGCATTATTACAAAAAATCAAGCTGCCAAACTTAAGAAATGTTTAAGTGCTGTCAAACCGTATCCATTTGAGATTGTCGTTGTGGATACCGGATCGGAAGATGAAAGCGTAGAAGTGGCATCGAAGTTCACAAGACAGGTTTATTCGTATGCCTGGCAGAATGATTTTGCGGCTGCTAAGAATTATGCTATTTCAAAGGCGACGAATTCTATTGTGATGGTATTGGATACGGATGAATACCTTGAAGCATTGGATTGGTCAGAGCTGGAGAACATGATCTTAGCCAACACGGGATGCGTGGGAAGAATATGTTGTGTGAACCTGGTGGAAGAGGAAGGGCAGATACGCCGAAATGTAGAATATCTAAATCGAATTTTTGATAGAGAAATATTTTGCTATGAAGGAAAAATACATGAACAACTGATACATCGCCGGGATGGTCTGCAATATACAACCTATCGTTCCAATGTTACGATAGAACATGATGGATACCTTTTATCCCCGAAGGAAAAAGCGGCGAAAGTGAACAGAAATAAAGTGCTGTTGCAGGAAGCACTGTTAGAAGCTCCACAAGATTCCTATCTTCAATATCAGTTGGGGAAGACATACTTCATTGAACAGGATTATAACGCGGCAGCGGAATGGTTTGAGAAGGTGCTGGCAAATGATTTGGATCCGGCACTGGAATATGTGATTGATACTGTTGAATCGTATGGATATGTGTTGTTGCGAACCGGAAGAACAGAGGAAGCGGCATCCTATGAAAACATTTATCCGGAGTTTGGACATACAGCAGACTTTCAGTTCCTGATGGGCTTGATTTATATGAATAACCGGCTTTTTGACGAGGCTGTGAAGGAATTTGAAAAGGCAGCGGTAAATCCTGAGGTAAGAGCCACAAATATTGCACAGTACAGTGCATATTATAATGCAGGTGTGATTCAACAATGTCTTGGTGATTATGAGAAGGCAATGTATTATTATGAGAAGTGTAAAGCTTATCCAAAGGCAGAAGATAGAATAAAGGAAATTGGCAAAATACGAAATAGATAGGAGATTAACAATGACTTACAAATGTCCTTCATGTGCAGCTGCACTGTACTTCAATCCGCAGACACAACTGCTTGAATGCAATAGCTGTAGAAATATGTATCGGCCGGCTGATTTTGTGAATGCACCGGGACTTAGCTATTCGGAGAAGCATGATGCTCCGGACACCGGAGTGCAGTTGCAAGCGCAGCAGCAACCGCAGATGCAGCAGCAACCACAGACACAGCAGCAACAGCAGACGCAACCGCAACAACCACATATGGGAATGTATCAACAGCAGACGCAGCAGCAACCACAGCAACCACAGAATACGATGGAGAGAGAAGAGATTCAGTGCAGAATCTATCATTGTAACTCCTGCGGTGCAGAACTGATGGTGAATGGAGAGGAAGCTGCAACGTTTTGTGCCTATTGCGGACAGCCGGCTATTGTGTTCCAGAGAATAGCATCAGAAATTAAGCCGGATTATATCATTCCTTTTCGCGTAAGTCAGGAGCAGGCTTACAACATTATTAGAAATCAATTTGCCCAAGGAGCCTTTATTCCGGATGAATTGAGAAATATTAAAATTGAGAAGGTACACGGAGTATATGTTCCATTCTGGCTTTATAATATCCATTATTACGACAACCAGTTCTTAAAAGGTGAAGTGAAAAGAGGTAAGAGTTCGCATACGGAGTACTTTGTACGTGAGGCTACCTGCGATTTTTGGAATCTTACCCAGGATGCGTCGCTGAATTTGCTGGATGAAAGTTCAAGAAGACTAGAACCCTATGATATGAGCGGATTGATTCCATTTGACGCTTCTTATCTTTCCGGATTTTATGCAGATAAATATGAGAGAAATGCCCGAGATTTTGAGAAAGATGCGCGTATGCGGGCTGTGAAGATTTTTAATGATACGATTCAACAATCGATACGTGCAAGCAATGTTGCGGTCATGTATAACAGACCTTCCTGTGAGATTAAATCTGCAGCATATGCGATGTTGCCTGTGTGGTTCTTTACATATCGGTATGAATTTCAGGTATATACAATTATGGTGAATGGGCAGACAGCAAAGATGGTTGGAGCGGCACCGATTGACAAGAAAAGGGTTGCCATCCGTTTTGCAACACTTTTTGCAATATTGGCAGTGTTGTGCAGCATAATTATGTCTTTGATATTTTCAGCGGGCTTAGGTGATGATTTGGGAGACTTTATCGTTTGCTGGTTAGTTGGCTGTGGTGTCTGCGCTTCCACAGGCGCAGCATCCTTTAAAACCATTCGTAATAATCTAAAATACGCCCAAGCATCAGAAACATTGGAATATGCAACCAACCGACAGGATGTTTAGAGAACTAGAGAAGGAGAACAGTCATGGCTATACTTTTTGGAATAATATTTGGGTTAATATCAGCAGCAGCGATTGCTTATATGATAGTAGGTATTCAGGCAAAGAAATCAAATGTTAAAGGTGATTCCATGGGAGGCTTTCAAAATTTTTCGGACAAACCAATGCAATATATCCGAAAAGAAGGGTCGAGAAAGATATCCTATGAAGAGTGGTTGAAACGAAATCATTATGTATAAGAAAAAAGGTATAAATAGCCTTCATTTACAGATACTAGCTAAAAAGTAACTAGAATTTGTAAATGGAGGTTTTATATATGAGAGCAACCGGAATTGTGAGAAGAATAGACGACCTTGGACGGATTGTAATACCAAAGGAAATACGAAGAACACTTAGAATTAGAGAGAGCGATCCCTTGGAGATCTATACAGACCGTGAAGGAGAAATCATTCTTAAGAAATACTCTCCAATTGGAGAAATGGGTAATTTTGCAAAGAAGTATGCAGAAAGCCTTGCGCAGGTATCTGGAATGATCGCTGTAATCGCTGACCGGGATCAGTTCATAGCAGTGGCGGGCGGCAATCGAAGCCTACTTGGACAGGCCTTAAGCGAGATACTGGAAGATAAGTTGGACGCAAGAGAAACTGTTATGGCGGGCCGTGCAGATCACAATTTTGTGGTGATAGAGAAAAATGCTTCTGCAGATTACGAAGAAGAAATTATCTGCCCGATTCTGTGCGAAGGAGATGTAATTGGCGCTGTGATTCTATTAGGCAGTGCAGACAAAGAAGGAATGTCAGAAACAGAACGTAAGCTGGTGCAGACTGCAGCAGCATTTCTTGGGGGACAGCTGGAACAATAGTCAATCCTCTTCAATTATGTGAAGCTCCATGTAGTCGAATTCTATTGGATCAATAAAATTATCCTGATAGAATCTGGTCTTGGAGCTTTCTTTAAATTCCCGGATGTTTTTATCCAACCAGATGGGGATACCGTAATTGTATTCGTGACAGGCATCTTCCAATGCATGAAAGACTTTGTGCGTTCGGGTATCCTGCTCATCACGGCAAATGACTGTATTCTCTATCATTCTGGTATCTTTCCAGATTTTAACCCACATACGAAACATGTCAGTTCTCCTCAATGCTGCTAGCGATTCTTGGTGATTACTTCATTGCTTATGGTAACAGAAAAATGATGGCACGGCAACTTGGAAATAATTTATAAATAAATTGTGTAAACCTTACGCATAGAGTCTTCTTGTGGTAAAATTAAAGTATCAAATTACTACAAGAAGGAAGTGGAACAATGGAGTTTCGCCCGACAAAGGACACAGAAGTAGATAAATGGAAAGAAGTCATCCTAGTATATAATTCAGCACTGAAAGAAGTCGGTACCAAGTTGGAAATCTTGAACGACGAATTTCAGCATGTCCATAAATATAATCCAATTGAACACATAAAATCCAGAATTAAATCACCGGAAAGTATAGTGAAGAAGCTTCGCAAGCATGGCTTGGAATCGACGATTGAGAATATGGTGGAGTATGTCAATGATATTGCGGGATTTCGCGTTATATGTTCATTTACCTCGGATATCTATCGCATTGCGGATATGATTGCCAGCCAGAACGATTTGAAAGTGCTGTCCGTTAAAGACTATATCAAGTCTCCAAAGGCAAGCGGATATAAAAGCTATCACATGTTGGTTACTGTGCCGATTTTCTTATCCAATCGCGTGGTGGATGCAAAGGTTGAGATTCAGATCAGAACGGTTGCCATGGATTTCTGGGCGAGTCTGGAACATAAGATCTATTACAAATACGAAGGAAATGCACCAAAACATATTCAGGAATCACTGATTGAATGTGCGAGAATGGTCTCTGAGCTGGATGAAGAAATGCTTCATTTAAATGATGAGATTCAACGTTTAGAAATGGAAGAAGAAAAAGAAAGAGAATTAAAAGCAAATAATACTCCATAAAAAGAGGAGAGCCCAGGTACTTGAGGAAAGCACCTGGGCTGTATTATGAAAAAAATTACTTATTGCTTTGTTGTTATGTATTTAGTATAGGCGAGATATATGAACAAACTATGAACACAAATTGAAAAATGTATTAATAAAGCACAAAAGCAAAAAAGAAACAATAATTATTATGGTGAAAATGCACAAAACGATTCACAAGGCAAGCAATAAAAGAAAGATAAAACAAGCGGTGAGCCCGTATTGAATATCATCGGAAAATGACTTCTTATTACTATTTTATTATGTAATAGCTAGTGTAAAGTTTTTGTAGGAAAATTAAATAGACAAAAGAAGAAAACTCCCATCTTGTGTTATGATTTTAGCGACAAGAAAAAATCTGAGACAAGAGAAGGAGCTTTCTATGATTA
>JAKQFQ010000478.1 GCA_029558315.1 Bacillota bacterium | reverse complement strand
GATATGATGCTATTGTGTGAGACCAATCTGGAACTGATTGCTCAGACAATCAAAAAATATAAGCCGGAAGTTGTTATCATTGATTCTATACAGACAATGTATCAGGAGGATGTCGGCAGTGCACCGGGAAGCGTATCACAGGTAAGGGAGGCCACAGCCTCATTGCTGCAACTGGCTAAGTCATTGACAATTGCAATCTTTATTGTGGGACATGTAACCAAGGAAGGAACGGTTGCCGGACCAAGGATGTTGGAGCATATGGTAGATACGGTATTGTATTTTGAAGGAGATCGACATGCATCGTACCGAATCCTGAGAGGTGTCAAAAATCGATTTGGGTCAACCAATGAGATTGGTGTTTTTGAAATGCAACAAACTGGACTGGAAGAGGTACCGAATCCTTCCGAGTACATGTTGAGTGGGCGACCCCAAAATGCAAGTGGAACCATTACAGTATGTTCCATGGAAGGTACCAGACCGATTCTGCTGGAAGTACAGGCACTGGTATGTCAAACCAGTTTTGGAATTCCAAGAAGACAGGCATCAGGCGCTGATTTGAACCGTGTGAACCTGTTAATGGCTGTACTGGAAAAAAGGTTAGGATTGCATCTTGGTAATTGTGATGCTTATATTAATATAGCTGGCGGCATGCGAATAGTGGAACCGGCAGTAGACTTGGGAATTGCAATAGCGATTGTGTCAAGCTTTTTGAATATTCCGACGGATGATAAAATGATGGTTCTGGGTGAGATTGGACTTAGTGGAGAAGTAAGGGGCGTCAGTCAGGTGGAACAAAGAGTTAACGAAGCTGTGAAAATGGGATTTACCAGCTGTATCATTCCGGGAGTAACGAAGGAACGGCTTGCTGGATGCAAAGGGAAAATGATTCCGGTTGAATCAGTTAAGGATGCAATTGACATACTAAAAAAGAACGGCACGCCGACAAAATCGACAAACCGCTCTTAAAGGGGAGGAGACCAATGGAGGGGATTTCCATTGACTAAGGATAGTATGAGCGGTAATTTTGCTGTTTATACAAAATATTTCTAAGAAAATTGAAATATTAATTCTAATCCTGTATAATGTATAAGCGATGGATGAATTAGTTAATTACGTCCGAAAATATATAGAGAATAGAGGTATTTAAGATGGCTTTATTGGAACAATGGCATAAGATGGCATATGATACGACGAACAATGACAGAAACAAAATGCAGAAAATGTGGGACGAGTATTTTGTGGAAGAGGCAAGAATTTATAAAGAACTCTTGAAGAATCCTTCAGAGAAGGTTGAGGGAACCGTTAAGGAACTTGCTGATAAATATGGACTAAATGTTATGTTTATGGTTGCTTTCCTGGATGGAATTAATGAAAGCCTGATTACACCCAATCCCATTGAAGAGATGGAAGAGGATACTGTAGTGAACCTTTTATTTGATCCGGAACTTCTCTATAAGAACATGGTAGAAGCGAAGGCTGAGTGGTTATATACACTTCCTGAGTGGAATGACATATTTGACGAGGAGAAGCGTAAGGAACTGTATAAGATTCAAAAGGCTTCCAGTACAGTTCACAAAGAAACAAAAATTTATCCCAACGATCCATGTCCTTGCGGATCAGGAAAGAAATATAAAAAGTGCTGTGGTAAAGCATAATGATGGAGTAGCGATTGTATGAAAAGCAGAGTGGATGATGCCGTACAAATGTTTGAAGAGGGCTATAATTGCTGTCAGTCCGTATTTACAACATATGCAGATTTGTTTGGGGTACCAAGAGAACTTGCATTAAAGATCAGCAGTCCAATGGGTGCCGGAATAGGAAGAATGCGGGAAGTCTGTGGGACGGTCTGTGCGATGTCTATGCTGGCGGGACTGAAGATGGGAAATACAGATCCTTTGAACCAACAGGGTAAGACTGCAATCTATGAGAAGGTTCAGGAGATGGCGAATTGCTTTAAAGAGTCGCAGGGAACAATTATCTGTCGGGAGAGGTTGAAGGGAATTGCTCTGGAAAAGGGTGTTGCACCGGAACTAAGAACTGCCCAATATTATCAGAGAAGACCTTGCAGTAAGATTGTTGCCAATGCAGCAGCAATCGTTGAAGAAATGCTTTTGAATGAAGAGGAAAACTAAAACATAACTGTATTGATTAAAGTGCCGTCGTATGACGGCATTTTTGCGTAAGAAAATGCTGTAAGTGGTGTATGCCATGGAGAACTACAAAGCAGAACTTGTAATGAATCGTCCATTTTTTACAATTGTCTGAATGGAGTAATCTGGGGTCAATACAAGAAAATCAGCGACGGCACCGGGACGTATATAACCGATATCTTTTGTTGAATTTAGATTTTTCGCCGGATTGTGAGTAACGGCTTTGACAGCACATTCCAAAGGAATATCCATGGAAAGTGCAGTAAGGAAACAATCATAAAGGGTAACAACACTACCGGCCTTACGACCATTAGAAAGAGTCGCATATCGGCCATGTACGTTCACTTCCTGCCCGCCAAGAGAAGAGATTCCATCACCCAATCCGGTTGCCCGCATACTATCGCTGATCAGAATAACCCGATCTGGTCCAAGAACATCGAATACATGACGAACCCGGTCGGAACTAACGTGTATTCCATCACAGATGAGTTCAACCATACAATCCGGGTAATGAGCAGCTGTATTTAAGATGATTTCCGGACATTCCATTGCATTATACAGATGGGTAACACGACGAATTCCATGGGCAAATGCAGCTTGGACAGTGGAAGCATCAGAAGATGTGTGAGCGATACTTCCAGTGACTAAAGTGCGTTGAAGATAAGATAGAAAATCATCAATGCCATGAAGCTCGGGGGCTAAGGCTACTGTGCATATGTTGTTGCCACTAAGTATTTGCAGATGCTCAAATAACGAAATGTCAGGAAGACGTAAATACTCCGGCGATTGTGCGCCGGCTTTTTCTCTTGAGAGAAAGGGACCTTCCAGATATGCGCCAACAATATCCGCGCACAAAGTGTTAGAAGGATGTGCATGGTAGGCACAAAGAGTACGCATGCACTGTTCTAACGCAGGAAGTGGAAGTGTCATCGTTGCCGGTACCAGAGAGGTAATGCCTTGAGATAATTCATACTGACAGATCGTTGTCAGTGCCTGAATGGTGCCATCGGAAAAATCAGCGCCATAACAGCCATGAAAATGAGTATCAATCAGACCAGGAATCACAAGACAGCCATTAAGGTCATAATCCGGAGAAGGCGGAGAAAACGTTAAGAGCGAATCAATGACAGAATCCTGGGTTATAATAGTTCTATTATGAAAATGCCCATCCTCCATAAATACCATACCATTAGAAAAAATCATGGATAAAACCTCCGATTTCGTTACCATAATATACTTATGTCACTCCAAATACTTTTCAATGCTATTGTACAGCAAAAGTAAAATGATGTACAAGAGAAGTAACAGCAAATCGATTTTGTTAACATAACTCGACAGGTTGACATAAAGTGAGATTGACATAATGCAAATGGTTAACATAACGCTGAATACAATTAGTATTTATGTGAAAAAACGGCTGAATTACTGTTGAAAGAATGTTATAATAAGATTGTTGTGCAAAGCTTGTACAGATACCGATGATAAATGATCGGTTTGGTATGGGACTGATTAAAAGGAGATGAGTTGAATGGAACAATTGAAAAAAATAAAAGAAGTTAAAAATGTATCTGTGTTAATCGCCATTCTGGCGATGGTTTATGGTCTTGTTTTAATTATTTGGCCAGAGACCTCGGCGCAGACGATATGCTATATTGTTGCTGCTATGCTGGCACTGATTGGTCTATTTTTTGTAATTCAATATATAAGAAAAGATGTAAAGAAGGATTTTTATCGGAAAGAACTGGTTTTTGGATTATGTTTTATTGCAATCAGTATGGTAGCATTTTTCAGAGTTGAATTATTGATTGAAGGAATACCGATTGTACTGGGATTTTATGTTTTGTTCAGTGGTATTGTAAAACTACAGAATGCCTTTGACTTATTGCGCCTGCACTATTCAAGATGGTACGGGATTCTAATACTGGCACTGATCAATCTGGTTTTTGGGGCAATGCTGATTGTTCAGCCGATGTGGTCAGTGAATATTCTATTTGTTTTGATTGGCTGTGGTCTGTTATTCAGTGGTATTACAGACCTGTTCACAATTATGTTTGTTGCATCAAGAATCAGAAAAATGAAAGACGCTAGTGTAAAGTTTTTGTAGGAAAATTAAATAGACAAAAGAAGAAAACTCCCATCTTGTGTTATGATTTTAGCGACAAGAAAAAATCTGAGACAAG
>JAKQFQ010000512.1 GCA_029558315.1 Bacillota bacterium | reverse complement strand
GCTTTTCTTTTTTTACGCATGATTGAGTTCTTTGAAAATACATAGATATGCAATAAGACTTTGATTATAAAATCAAAAAAGAAACCTCGATATGCTTATTTTTAACATAGCATATCTAAGTTTCCTTTTCAATATCCAGGTGATTAATTTAGGGGTGATTCCTGAGATTCACTCCCCTCGTTCCAATAGACTTAATCGTATCCAGGAAATCTACGCTTGTGATGCTTGTATTGTTCCAAAAAGCACTATCCCCTATAGCAGTCTCATCATAGAAGTTCCTCTATTATCTATAACGGCAGCTAGAATCATTACCGCTTCGACGTGTCCGTTATCAGCTGTTCTCTTACTTTTTTCTCCTTAAGCTGCTTCCGTAATCCAGTAAAAAAGGACTTCAGAATTCGACTGCATTCTTCCTCTCTTACGCCTCTGGTCACATCCACCTGATGGTTAAATTCTTCCATCTGTAAAATATTGAGAATTGAACCCGCACAGCCGGCTTTGGGATTCATACACCCCATCACGACACGGGGAATTCTGGCTTGTACAATTGCGCCTGCGCACATCTGACAAGGTTCGAGTGTCACATACAGCGTACATTCCTCCAATCGCCAGTCACCTATCACTTTACTGGCTTTACGGATTGCTGTGATTTCTGCATGTGCCAGTGTACTTTTGTCCGTATTCCGACGATTATATCCACGTCCGATCATCCTGTCTTCAAATACTATCACACAGCCAATGGGAACTTCTCCCAATTGCATCGCCTTTTTTGCCTGCCGGATCGCTTCTCTCATGTATTTGTCGTCTTTTTTCTCTATCTCTGTTTTTTGCATCTCTGTCTTCTGCATTTTCATTCCAAGTATGCCCTTCCATTTCTTGCAAACAATTCTCATTAAGCATATACTAAAAGTAGTATTACATACACCTTTCACAATGTATTGATATAACCTTTATCATGATACATCTTAACATATATACAGGAGCGTGCGTGAATAAATTATGATTATCGGTGGTTATGCGTCAACAACTTTATTAGATTATCCCGGTCAACTGGCCTGTACAATTTTTACCCGCGGCTGCAATTATCGCTGCCCTTTCTGTCAGAATGGTTCCCTGGTTCTGCCTGATAAGAATGCCGAAAGTTATTCAGAGTCCGAAATACTAGAGAAACTAGAGCGACGAGTAGGGATTCTGGAGGGTGTCTGTATTACCGGCGGAGAACCTACACTACAAAAGGATCTGATTCCATTTATTCGAAAAATAAAGCAAATGGGGTTCCTTGTAAAATTAGACAGTAACGGTTCTAATCCTTTACTTTTGCAGGAACTAATAGAGGCCTCCTTAGTAGATTGTATTGCAATGGATATCAAGTCCGCTCCTGATTCTTATGCTGCAGTCTGCGGTCTACACAGTATCGATCTTATGGCGGTTCGTTCCTCTGTCCAGCTGCTTCTTAACTGTAATATTGAATATGAGTTTCGCACCACTCTGGTGAAAGGCCTGCACACAAGCGCAGATATTCTTGGTATTCGTGACTGGCTCGCCGGTGCCAAAGCTTATTATCTGCAATCATATGAAGAAAGTGATCGCATTCTTACTGCACTGCAAGGCCGCAAACTTCCTTTCTCTGCATTTTCCAAAGAGGAACTTCGTTCTTTTCTTACAATTGTACAGGAGAAGATTCCCCATGCCACCGTACGTGGTGTCGACTTATACTAGTTAAATGTGATATTGGTTAGGTTAGAATTCTACCTTTCTCATATAATATCCCATCTTTCCCGCATGTTCATATCCCTCAAATCCAAACATTTCCGCTACCATCTGTTCCTTTTCATGAAAACTCCCCGGAACTCCGATGTAATAGCCCTGTCTGTCCTCATCCCGATAGTACCCAAGGATGATATGACGATAATTATAAAAACCATGCAGGAGAAAACTATTATTGGCAAGTCTGCGATATTTGGGGGCAAAAAGCTTCAACGTTAATGGATTGATACTGATATACTCTCCCTGATTGTCAAAAGGATGTACAATCTGATGTGTTTTGATCAGTTCTTCCCAGGTAGTTCGTACGGGAACACTCTTGGTTTCTGCTTCGCAGGAATCATGGCAATTCTTCACAGTCTGCGTTTTTTCTTTATCACATACTTTCTCACATTGCTGTTCTGGTATTTCTTCATAAGCGGCTGCCTGGAAAGCAGGTCGTTTGGATAATTTCTGTTGAATTCCTTCAATAAAGCAATTCCCCCAATGATGCGTACCCAAGGAAAAATGAAACCCCTCAAGTGATGCGTAATCCACTTTACTTTTGCCAATTGCATCTGCCGGATAACAATGTACAAAATCCGTCTTCCCGCTTTCAACCCGGAATTCTTCCAGGAAAATATTTTCCCCTTCCTGAATCCCATACCATTTGCATTTGATAGAATCCACTGCCCTTAAATTACGAATTCCAATATGTACTAGACATTCCCGGTCTTTAAATACCAGGCTGATAAATCCTGCATTGGATATCTTCAGTTCTCCTTCGTAATAGTCTATGTAATAGATCTATTTATCAAAATAAAACAACTTCATCCCTCCCGGTTATCTATACCAGTATATGGGGGATAAAATTGTTTTAGAACCTCAGTTCATAAATCTATTAATTATCAGAGGATTTTTTATAATTCAAATAACGTGCAACCATCATTGCAATCTTAAAGGTCATTGCCTCATCGAACCTGCGAATATCCAGTCCGGTTGTTCTCTCAAGTTTTTCCAAATGATATACCAGCGTGTTTCGATGCATATACAGTTCTCTTGCTGTTTCTGAGACATTTAAATTCTTCTCAAAGAAAGTGTTAATGGTAACCAGATCCTTCTCTTCAATCTCCAGTATTTTATAATCTCCAAAGATCTCTTTGATAAACATTTCACACAGAGATGTCGGAAGCTGATATATCAATCGTCCAATTCCGAGGGCTGCATATGCTGCAACCGGTTGATTCTCATAGAAGATCGCAGAGACTTCCAATGCCGCTCTGGCTTCCCGATAGGATCTTGTAACTTCCTTGAGTTCTGAGGCAATCGTTCCATAAGATACTCTCGCCTTGCCCATCAGTTCCGTATTAATGGTACTAACAATCTGATTAGCACATTGTCTAAGTTCGTCCTCTTCTATTTTCTTCGTCACATTACGAATCAGAATCAGGCTACGTTCATCTAGCGCTGTAAAAAAATAGTTCTTTGCGTCAGAAAAGACATTACGCAACAGCTCCTTTGCTCCCGCTGTTAATGTTGCAGCAACCTCAATCACATAAACTACACGTTGCTGATCTGCTTTTATATTCAAACGCCCCGCTTTGTTATACAGTTCCATCCCAGAGAGATTGTCTGATAAAAGGCTTTGATAAAAACTGTCTTTATCCACACGTTCTCTCGTTGCTTCCAACAGATGACCAATCGCACTCACTGCAATTCTTCCAAGCTGATATCCATCTCCACCTCCTGCATTTACCAGCAAAAGGTATGGTTCTGGTGCATCCTCGCACTTTAGCATATAGCAGTTCGCAACCATCTGACTCTGCGCTTCAGAATCAAGGAAGGATTGCAGCACCTTAGGTGAAACAGGGAACTCTTCAAACGTGGATATCAATTCCCTGCCTTCCAGATCCGCTACACAAAAGTCTGCTTTTGTTATCTCCTTCAAATCCTCCAGGCTACTCTGTATCAGTTTTGTAGAAATCATATTCTTTCTCCATTTTTCTTCATACTGTTGTAATGTCTTATCCGGTTGTCTCTCTCTACTATTCTAATCGAAAATGTAGTTTCTGTTAAGAGGGGAAATTACTGTTCATTACCTGTAAAGGCAAAAAGAACTGCCAGGAAAACCTGACAGTTCTTAATATAAGCATTAAATGTGATAATTGGACTAGTTGCAGATAGCCTGCTCTGTCTCTTTGTCGAATACATGAATCTTCTCAACATCGAAAGCAAACTTAACAACATCGCCAGGTCTAGCAGTTGTTCTAGGGTCAACTCGTGCTGTCATAGCGTACTCTTCAAGATCGAAGTATAAGTAAACTTCAGCACCAAGTAATTCGTAAACTTTGATAGTAGCTTCAAATACGCTAAGCGGAGAAGCTTCAACCATCATCTCACTGTCATATACGTCTTCAGGACGGATACCGAAGGTAACAGTCTTTCCATCATAACCGCCAGCGATCAACTTCTTAGACTTAGCAGCCGGAAGAGGAATAGAACGATCAGCAATCTTTAAGTATGCAGTCTCTCCCTGAACTTCTACAACTGCATCAAGGAAGTTCATCTGCGGTGATCCCATGAATCCTGCTACGAACAGGTTCTGTGGTCTGTCATATAAGTTCTGAGGTGTATCAACCTGCTGGATGAGACCATCTTTCATAACTACAATTCTGGTACCAAGTGTCATAGCCTCGGTCTGATCATGTGTTACGTAGATGATGGTAGTACCTAATCTCTGATGTAACTTAGCGATCTCAATACGCATCTGTACACGAAGTTTTGCATCCAAGTTGGAAAGAGGCTCGTCCATGAGGAATACCTTAGGATTACGAACGATGGCACGACCCATAGCAACTCGCTGTCTCTGACCACCGGAAAGAGCCTTTGGCTTACGCTCAAGAAGAGGAACAAGATCAAGGATCTTAGCTGCTTCTTTTACCATCTTATCGATCTCATCAGAAGGAACTTTTCTTAACTTAAGACCAAATGCCATGTTATCATAAACAGACATATGAGGATACAGAGCGTAGTTCTGGAATACCATTGCGATATCTCTGTCTTTAGGTTCTACATCGTTAACCAGTCTGTCACCAATTCTTAATTCACCGGAGCTGATATCTTCCAAACCTGCGATCATACGAAGTGTAGTAGATTTACCACATCCGGAAGGACCTACGAAGATGATGAACTCCTGATCTGCGATTTCAAGATTGAAATCTTTTACTGCTTCGAATCCGTTAGGATATACTTTGCAGATGTTCTTCATTGATAAACTTGCCATTTCTTTACCTCCTAATATTTTGTTTTATGTGCAACTCTGCACCACTAGAACTCAGTATAAAGGAATCCCTGTTTAAAATCTATTGCTTACTTGTCGAAATATTTCCTTCAAACCTTGTGATATGTACCAATTGTCAAGCGAGTGTTCGTCAAGTTGACAACTTTCTAATTATCCACTCGTCAGATTGACGAATTCAATTGCAAAATCATAGGTGTATAGCAAATCCCATCCTTGGTTTCTTCCGGCCTTACATCCCGAAAGCCTACTCGATGATAAAAGCCTACCGCATAAGGGGCTGCATTCACCGTACAATCCGATACCTGAACCTGTGCAACAAGATACTGCGCTGCATATCGGATGAGTTGTCTTCCAATCCCCTGTTTATGATGCTTCTCATCAACAAACAGTAAGGAGATGTGATTGCATTCCCGCAGGGAAATCAAGCCAACTATCGTTTCTTCCTCCAATGCAACAAACAACTTATATCTTCCTATCCGGAACATTCTTTTGAGTGTAGAATCCGAAATAAAATCCAGAAAGCTTTCAACACCTTCTTTACTATATACCGGTGCCTCAAACCGAAGAAATGTCCGCCAGGCCAATCCCATAGCATTTTCCCATTCTTCCTCTTTTGCCGGTCTGATTACAAATTTTAGTTTTTTCTCTTCCATAAGTAATTTTCTCCATTATATTTCCCGGCTGTTCTATTGCAATCATGCTTTTACTTCATTGACCAATTCCAATCCGTTCTCTAAAGCATAGGCATTGTCCAAAGTAGTCTTTGCAATGGCTTGAATTGCTTCCGTAGTGAAGAAGCCCATATGTGAGGTTAGGATGACATTTGGAAATGTCGTCAGTCTGGCAAGGTTGTCATCCTGCATGATACGATTGGACCAGTCTTCATAGAAAATTCCTTCTTCTTCCTCATAGACATCCAGACCAACACCACCTATCTTCTGGGACAGCAAACCATCAATCAGAGCATCGGTATCAATCAATCCACCTCTGGATGTATTTACAATATAAACGCCTTTCTTCATTTTCGCAATTGACTCTGCATTGATGATATGTTTCGTATCATCGGTCAGCGGACAGTGCAGCGAAATCAAGCTGGAGTGCTCAAATAACTCCTCCAAAGATACATATTCTACATCCAGACCTTTGACAGGATACGGGTCAAAGGCAAGTACATTCATAGAAAATCCTTTCAGGATTCGAATCATCGCCTGTCCAATCTTACCGGTTCCAATTACGCCTGCATTCTTATGACAAAAATCAGTTCCAAGGAATCCATTAATATTCATATTGAAATCTCGCGTTCTGCCATATGCCTTATGAATCATTCTGTTGCAGGCAAGTAAAAGTCCCATTGCAAACTCAGCAACAGAATCCGGGGAATACGCAGGTACACGCAATACTTTGATTTGGTCCTTTGCAGCCTTCATATCCACATGATTGAATCCGGCGCTTCGAAGAAGGATTGCCTTCACCCCTATCTCGACCAACTGTTCAATCATCTTCGCATTCGTTTCATCATTGACGAAAATGCAGACCGCATCATATCCCCTGGCCAGAAAAATGGTGTTTTCTGCAAAGGGCAAATCTATAAATTCAATCGTATAACCATATTCCTTTGCCATTGGCTCAAACCAAATACGGTCATACGGTTTCGTACTGTAAAATGCTATTTTCATACTGTGTCCCTCCAATCAGCTTGTTCTGCATTCATTATAGACTCTTTCTCACGAAATATACACAATGAGTTCTCACAATATAATGCCGTGGGAGAAATCATGCAGGCGTGAAAGGTTCCGGCACAATTGATCATATAAATTGCAAAAGACCATGTATTCTCTAGCAGATTTCAGCGCCTGCCGGCATCTTCTTCTCCGGTGTCATCAATGCAAGATTGCCTTCTTCATCCTCTGCACACAGAAGCATTCCTTCCGATACGACGCCTGCAAGCTTTGCCGGCTTCAGGTTCAGAAGAACCATTACCTTCTTGCCAACCATTTCTTCTGCGCTGTAGTGCTGTTTGATTCCGGAAACAATCTGCTTCATCTGATTGCCAACCTTAACCTGAGAACATAAAAGTTTCTTGGACTTTGGAACCTCTTCACATTGCACAATCTCACCAACTACAAACTGAAGCTTCTCAAAATCACCATATTCAATCTCCGGCTTTAACAAAACATCGATTCCTTCCTCGGACGCTTCCGGTGCGGCCGCCTTAGGTTGGTTCGCAGCCTGCAGTTCTTCTACCTGTGTAAGGACTTCCTTGATGTCGAGTCTGGCAAATAAGATTGATGGTTGTTCAGTTACTTTGGTGCCATTGGTATAGCTTCCAAAGCTGCCAAGAGTGTCAAATGCACGAAGGGTAGTATTTAGCTGTGCTGCAATCTTCTCTGCGGTTGATGGCATAAATGGCTCAAGTAAGCTTGCGCCAATTGTGATACTTTCGCTCAGATTGTAAAGTACGGTTGCAAGACGGTCTTTCTTTGCATCGTCCTTGGCAAGTACCCAGGGTTCTGTCTCATCGATATATTTGTTACAACGTTTGAACACTGCAAAAATCTCAGTCAATGCATCTGCCACACGCAGAGAATCCATCTTCTCTTCCACTTTCGCATAAGTACCTGTCACAACACTCTTAAGTTCATCATCCACAGCCTCCTTAACACCCTTGTCTTCTACAACACCACCAAAATATTTATTGCTCATGGAGATTGTTCTGTTCACAAGGTTGCCCAATGTATTGGCAAGGTCGGAGTTGATTCGCTCAACCAGCAATTCCCACGAAATGGTTCCATCATTTTCAAATGGCATCTCATGAATAACAAAATAACGTACGGCATCCACGCCAAAGAATCGTACCAAATCATCTGCATATAAAACATTTCCCTTGGATTTACTCATCTTGCCGTCACCCTGTAACAGCCACGGATGGCCAAATATCTGCTTCGGCAGTGGCTCGCCAAGTGCCATTAAGAAGATCGGCCAGTAAATAGTATGGAAACGGATGATGTCCTTGCCGATCAGATGCAGGTCTGCCGGCCACAGCTTCTGATACTGGTCAGAGCAGTTGCCATCCACGTCATAACCAATGCCGGTAATATAGTTGCTGAGTGCATCCAGCCATACATAAACGACATGTTTGTCATCAAAATCCACCGGAATCCCCCATGAGAAAGAGGTTCTGGAAACGCAAAGATCCTGCAAGCCCGGAAGCAAAAAGTTGTTCATCATCTCATTCTTTCTGGAAACCGGCTGAATAAATTCCGGATGGGTATTGATATGCTCTATCAGTTGATCGGCATATTTACTCATTTTGAAGAAATAAGCTTCTTCCTTGGCCGGTGTGACATCACGTCCGCAATCGGGACATTTGCCATCCTTAAGCTGGGATTCTGTCCAGAAAGACTCACACGGGGTGCAGTACAAGCCTTCGTAAGAACTCTTGTAAATATCTCCCTGATCATAGAATTTCTTAAACATTTTCTGAATCTGTTTCTCATGATAATCATCTGTTGTACGGATGAAATGATCATAGGAAGTATCCATCAGATTCCACAGGTCTTTGATGGTTTCTGCCACCTGATCCACGTATTCCTTGGGTGTTACGCCTGCTGCCTTGGCCTTTTCCTCGATCTTCTGTCCATGTTCGTCCGTTCCTGTCTGGAACCAGACATCGTAACCGTCTTTTCTCTTGTAACGTGCAATCGCATCTGCAAGAACGATCTCATAGCTGTTGCCAATATGCGGTTTGCCTGAAGCATATGCAATTGCTGTTGTAATGTAGTATTTTCCTTTATTCATAGTGACCTCCTTAATAAATGTACTAATCCCGTAATATCAATTCCGTAATTCCCTCGTTGCTGCCCGGCACAATTCGCTTCACACGATCATTCCTGCCATAGCTGAATTCTTCCACAATCGCTTCCTTAATTCGTGTACCTCCGTGATAACCATGAATCAGCCGAATTCGATAGGTACCCCTGCCCGCTTGCTCCACTGCTTTTTCAATCTTTGCAATTGCTTCCTGGGTGCGCAGCCCATGTAGATCAAGTTCAATTATTGCCGGATCCAGTTTCATCTTACTTCCTCCATTTCAAGTGTCTAAAGGGAGTTCGACTATCCAATTCATTGCATCCAATGTCTGCCGCTTACCTGACGTCTTATAGAATTCAAACACTGTCTTATCTTTGCGTGCTGTTGTTGGAAATAAAAAAGCCCGCCTCCTGTTAAGAAGACGGACTAGATAGCCGTGTTACCACTTCTCTTCGTAAATGCCTCACGACATTTACCTTCATAGGTTCTAAAAAACCCTGCCGCTATAATGGGCGGTCCCATCACAGCCTTACCTAAAGGTTCGGTGTGCTGCTCAGAAGCCATGTTCAAAATGCTTAAATACCAATTCCTCTCAGCCTATGTAAATAATAATACATATGGAATTCTCTCTGTAAGTCTTACGCAAATCTACTCTCTTCGTCATTGCCTTTGATATATTTAGTGTTACCATACCACAACAAAAATATGTTGTAAAGAGATATTAAAAAATTCTCTGCTTCTTCTCTGAAACGTTGACATCAATATGGATCTATACCCTACCATTACAGTTCGCAGCTAAGTTATTCCTTAATAGATACTGTCTCAGTTCACTCATTTCCTTATCATCAGCATCCATAATCGTGCTATGACCAGTGACAGTACAGTTCCCGCAGTAAGCTTTATCCATCCAATATACTGAATGCAAAAGGTTGGTCCGCCATAGAATTCGATTGCCTTATTAAGATACAGGAATACCACCGGATGAATCAGGAAAAGATGCTGTGAAATGTTACCAACATAACATGTGAATCGATTGGTCAGTAATGTCGCCAGTTTTCCATTTTGCATCGCCATCAGATAGACGAATGAGCAGGAACTCAACCGGAACAAAGCAGAATATGTCCACCAGCGTTCTGGATGTGCCGTCGGTACTAAATCACCGCCAACTGCTTTATGTTTCATCCATATAAAGAGTGCATTTTCTATCAAAATAACAACAACGGTGAAAATGCTTATCAGGATTTCTTTCTTCGGTATAAGAGCGTCATCACGATTCCTTGTCAGAAACAGGTAACCGATATTACAGCCAAGAATAAAATCCAAACCTCTAGTCAGTGGAAAATGATAGCAAAACCACACAACCATGTCCGTATCCCACCAGCCATTCTGCCCATACACCGGAGAAGGCAGGCGACTTCCCAAAAATCCAAGAATAATTTGAAGTATTGTCAGGATTACAATCCAGCGCAGTGCTTTCTTTCTGGAGAATTGCTTATTCTCCATGAACCTTAATACCCACGGGAAGAAGAAATAGCAGAATACTGCCACGCAAAGATACCAGGCTACCCCATTGATTGAGCGACCGGCCAACGGAATCCATTCCTGAAGCAACAGTACGTTTAGTCCTAATCTCACAAGAACAAAGGTATAGTCTTCCTTACTGTTCCCAATAAAAAAGAAGATGGTAATGGCTAATGTTGTTAAGATATGTAAGAGATAGATGTTTCGAATCTTATGCTTCGCAAACTGCAGATTCGTAAGAAACGACACCTTTTTAATGCGATTGGTATCAAAATACTGATACATTAGGACAAATCCGGAAAGGACGAAAAAAATAGTAACACCCCACGCACCGGCACCACTAACGTAGCGTAACTGAGTATGGCTCAGCATTACACTAATGATTGCCAGTGCACGGAGTGCCTGTAATGATTCAATCTGCTTTCTTTTTCCTGTTTCCATTCTGTGGTTCCTTAATGTACATTGATGTTATGTATTTCACCAATACTCATTCTATCAAATTTATCCTGATACAACAAGTATCGCATACACAATGGACAGATCAAGGCAGCACCCTGATTATTATCTGCTTAATCGAATGACGTTCCAGGAAGCCGGGCTTAAGACTGCTGTTAAAGTACCACCATCCAGTCTTGCATTTCCATTGTTGCTTGGAACTACGTTGTTCGGTTCTGCTTCTGTATTTACAGCCTTCACGTCATCATGATGCATTACGATATGTTCCGTAATTACATAATCTGCATACTGGCGAAGATCACAGGTTAACCTCATTTCTTCTGTCAAATCCTTACATACTGCAAAGATTACCAATTCTTCCTTCTCCTCGTTGGATACGACAACACTGTCAATGTAAGGTGCATCACCAACTTCTGCCTCATAAGTGGGGGCTTTCACGATGGTATTCAACACAGTGCCCTGCCCAAAGTTGGAAGCGTGCAGGAACGGATAGTAGATTGTCTGCTTCCAGGCACCGGTATCGGAGGTCATAATCGGAGCGATCACATTCACCAGCTGTGCAAGGCATGCCATCTTTACGCGATCTGCATGACGCAGTAAAGTTATTAACATACTGCCAACCAGCAAAGCGTCTTCAAAGTTATAGACATCTTCAAGCTGATGCGGTTGTGCAACCCACTTTTCTAATTTGGCATCAGCTTCTGCCGAATGGTACCATACATTCCACTCATCAAAGGAGATATTAATCTGCTTCTTCTCATGCTTCTTACCCTGAACATAATCGCAGATTGCAGCTACATTTTTGATAAATCCATCCATATCCACACTCTTGGCTAAGAATTCCGGTGTGTTCTGCGCTTTATTGTCATAGTACTGATGCATGGAGATGTAATCAACGGAATCATAGCATTCTTCCAGTACTTCACGCTCCCAGTCACCAAAGGTCTCGATATGTGAGAAGGAGCTTCCACAGGCAACTAACTCAATTGTCGGGTCAAGAAGCTTCATGGCCTTTGCAGTTTCATGTGCCAGACGGGCATATTCTCTGGCCGTCTTCTGTCCGGTCTGCCATGGCCCATCCATCTCATTGCCAAGACACCAGGTCTTGATATTATGTGGTTGCTCATATCCATGCTTTCTACGAAGATCAGAATGATAGGTGCCGCCCTTAAAATTACAATACTCTAAGAGTTCCTTCGCTTCCATGATTCCCCTGGTGCCAAGGTTCACTGCCATCATGACATCTGAGCCGGCTTTCTTTGTCCAATCAACAAATTCATTCATACCAAACTGATTGGATTCAATGACCTGCCACGCAAGATCCACTCTGCTGGAACGTTCTTCCTTTGGTCCAACGCCATCTTCCCATTTGTAGCCGGATACAAAGTTGCCACCCGGATAACGAACAATCGGAACCTTTAATGACTTCACCAATTCCATCGTGTCTTTACGAAATCCCTGCTCATCCGCAAATGGAGAATCAGGTTGATAGATTCCTTCATAAACCGCGCGCCCAAGGTGCTCAATAAAGGAACCATAGATTCTCTTATCAATGTCACCCAGTATAAATTCCTTGTCGATAATAATCTTCGCATTCTTCACTTTTCATTCCTCCTGTATCCTGTTGTTGGTATGTTTCGTCAATACATTCTTTATTTGACTTTTCTATTGTTAGATTAACGGATTTTGGTTGAATAGAACAGTATATATCTTCCGATTGATTTGACTTTTCTTCCGATATGCAATATGGTGAAAATAGGGAAATGAAAAAAGAGAACAAAAAGACAAGGAGTGCTCATGCTGTTTACCAATTATTGTAACTATAATTTTTCGAATCCTGATTATGATGTCATTGATCGTCCAAACGGCAATCAGGAATACCTGTTTCTTTACTTTCAAACGCCTATGGAAGTTCGGTTAAATGGCACAATTTATTCGGCACAGCCCGGTGCATGCCTGCTGATTCCGCCCCATATAACTGTTTACTATCGCGCTGTCTGTCATTTTAAGAACAGCTTTGTTCACTTTGATGGAGAAGAATGTGCCGATCTCATTGCACATTATCCATGCATCCCACTCAACAAGCTCTTCTATCTTTCAGATTTAGATTCTGTGAATCGAATTCTGAAGAGTATCTATATGGAGTATGTCACAAAAAACGAATTCTTCGAGGATGCAATCGATACCCTGCTTCGTTCCCTCTTAACACAGATTGCCCGTCAGTTGAGTACTTCCTCTGTCATCCCAACTGATATTCTTGGACTCTACGATATCTTCCAGAGTGCAAGGCTGAATATTCTGACACATCCGGAGAAAGACTGGGATGCAGACAGTATGGCAGCGCTCACGCATCTTGGTTGCAGTCAGTTCTATCACTACTATCAACATTTCTTCAAATTGTCACCCAAAGCAGAACTGATAGATGCCCGATTGGAAAAAGCACGCTACCTGCTCCTGCACGAATCCTTTAGTGTTGCAGTCGTCGCGGAGTACTGTGGGTTCAACAATCTGGCTCACTTTACAAGATACTTTAAAAAAAAATTTGGTATTACCCCAGGTCATTACAGGATGAAGCAGGGGATATCTACGGAATAATCTTTACTGCCGTTCCATAAGCAACAATCTCAGCTGCTGATTGCATCAGTGCTGAGGAACCGTATTTTACATTCACAACTGCATCAGCGCCAAGCCCAACCGCTTCATCTACCATACGTTTGGTAGCAATCTGTCTGGCTTCATTTAACATTTCGGTATAGCCTATCAGTTCGCCGCCGACTAAGGTTTTTAGCCCTGCCATAATATCTCTTCCTACGTTCTTGGTCTGTACAACGGTCCCTTTCACAATACCTAATGCCTCGATATTTTTTCCCGGGATATAATCAATATTTAGAAGCTTCATTTTCTTCTCCTCCTTTAATCTCTTTCATCCTTTGTTTCAAGGCTACCAGAACACCAACCATGAGAAATATTGTCGATAGGATAAATATTACCATAATTGGTGTGCTGTCCGGTTCCTTGATGATTGCTGCAACACATACGATCAGAAATACGGTTGCCACAATCATAATAATTGTGGTTGTAACGATACTGCCAGTCTTCTTCTCCTGATCAATCTTACTAACATTCTTAAATTGAACACCTTCCTTTTCCATTGTATTCATCACCTCCAGATAAAAATCAGCATCCAAAGACTCCAGCATATTTTCTGATTCAATAATCTTTTTGCACATTTCTCTGGTGCAGAGAATATTCTTCTCTTCCCGTTGCAGGTAGATTAGATGACGTTCCATACATTCCGACAGAGTAAATGTCGCATTCTGCATATTTCGAATCTCCTCAATAGGAATGCACAGCTTACGAAGAAGTTTTATTTTTTTTATTTGTTCCAAATCTTCCATGGAATATTCACGATATCCGTTCTCACGATTTCGCTGCGGACTTAACAAACCCTGTTCCTCGTAAAAACGAATGTTCTTTTTAGAAATTCCACTTAACTTCTCCATTTCATTAATCTTCATCACAGTTCCTCCCGCAGCTTAGAATTGAGCCACTTTTGTTCTTTGGATTATGGATAATATAAACCTTCCACAAAGTGGAAGGTCAACATTTATTTGAAAACTTTTTAATTTTTTCTTTTTCGATCTATTGAATGCCTTTTTCTGATTTAAACTTTTCCATCGATAATGGCTTGACATTCCACCCCTTATATATCCATTGTCAATTCCACCGGACAGTGATCGCTTCCCTCTACTAAAGTCAGAATCTTCGCATCCTTAATCTGTTCCTTGATCCTCTCAGCAACCACAAAATAGTCAATACGCCATCCCACATTCTTGCTTCTTGCATGGAAACGATAAGACCACCAGGAATAAATGTCGGTCTGTTCCGGATACAAATAACGGAAAGAATCAACAAAACCGTGCTCTAACACCTGCGTAAATGCATTTCGTTCTTCGTCTGAAAAACCTGCACTATGATGATTGTTCTTTGGATTTTTCAAGTCAATCTCCTGATGTGCAACATTCAAATCACCGCAGTAGATTACAGGCTTCTTTTTATTCAGTTCTACAATGTAATTCAGGAAATCTTTCTCCCATCGCATTCGATACTCCAGCCGCTTCAGTTCCTCCTGTGAATTCGGGACATAAACAGTAATCATATAGTAATTCTCATATTCTAATGTAATCACACGTCCCTCATGGTCATGTTCCTCTATCCCAATTCCATAGTTTACACTAAGCGGCTCCTTTTTTGTAAAGATCGCAGTTCCTGAATATCCTTTCTTTTCAGCATAATTCCAATACTGATGATATCCCGGAAGCTCGAGTGCAATCTGCCCCTCCTGCAGCTTTGTTTCCTGCAGGCAGAAAAAATCCGCATCTGCTTCTTGAAAAAAATCCATAAAATTCTTGCCTACACAGGCTCTTAATCCATTAACATTCCATGATACAAATTTCATTATGATTCCTCATTTCTATACTGCTTGTGAATAATTTAATTTTAGCATAGAACCATCGGCAAGGAAAGAATGAACTCACTAAGGGCAACATATATATAGAATAAGTTCATTCGAGGGATTTCGCCTATGTCTTTTCTCTCTTCTCTGCAACACCTAATAAAACAGAACCGTCGTCAGCCTGTTTTTATTTTCTCTGCAATCCTTCTGTTACTTGCAGGCTTCTTTATTCTTTGGACTCAGCCATTTATTCAGGAGCGTCTCTTTGAAAGACTCTGCCATGAGATTATCCGTGACGAGTTATGCGATGACAGGCTTAGTCTGCACTACTGTCTTGCCAATCCAGGCGAATATGATCTGTATAGCGAAGATTCTCATCTTCCGGTCTTTGATCAGGACAAATACGAGCATTCACAAGATTATGCTTCTCATACATTACGACAATTACATCGAATTCATCAACCTGCCTTGAATTCTAAGCAGCAGGAGACCTATCAGCTTTTGGAAAACGCTCTGTATCAAGATATTGCCCTGGGTGACTATCTTTATTATGATGATTATCTCTCCCCTGCCTCCGGGCTTCACTCAGAGCTTCTGATTCTTTTATCAGAATATCGCTTTCGGACCAAAGAAGATATCGAAGACTATCTTGACCTTTTATCAGAAGTACCGGATTATCTGAACAGTCTGTTGACCTATGAAAGCATCCGCATACAACGTGGAATGTATCGTGGCGATGCCTCAACCCGCGAAGTGATCTCACAATGTGATCTCATGATGAATCCTTGTGAACTGGACAACAAAAGTCATTTTCTCCTTGTAACCTTTGCCAATCGTCTTCAGGCACTTTTGCAGCAGGGAATAATTACCAACGAGGAATTAACCTCCTATCTCTATGAAAATGACAGGCTTGTCACTACTGTTCTGGCTCCGGCATACGAACATCTTGGCGACCAGCTCATGTTGTCCATGTACTCCTTCCCGCAGTCCATTGGTCTGTGTACTTATCCTGAAGGGAAGGATTATTATAGCCTTTTGTTTTATCTCTCTACAGGTTGCTCCCTCTCCGTCAGTGAAGTCAAGACACTCCTTGCAGACCAGTTCACCAGGGATTGCAGCGCCTTATCTTCTTTGCTTGCAGATTATCCGCCGGAGCTCATCAATCAATATGCTGTGCTTCCCTATCCCCATCAACAGAACAACTGGAATACTTCATTAATGTTAAATGATTTGCAGGAAAAAATGCTTACCAGCTATCCTGCTGCCCCTCAGGTAGAATATGAGTTAAAAGCAATTGACCCTTCTATGGAGACTTATCTTGCACCGGCTTTTTATCTGATTCCGCCACTGGATGATTATACACATAATGTAATCTATCTGAATTCAAGTAATTTTCTCTTACGCACAGATGAACTTGGCACCCCGGTTACGGATATTTCCTCTCTTGATTTGTTACTCTCACTCTATACTACAATTGCGCATGAGGGCTTCCCGGGACATCTCTATCAAAATGTCGCTCATTTTGCAACGCTACCCAAAAATCCCCAGTACTCCGACATTCTTCGTAATCTTTTTCATTATTCGGGTTACACGGAGGGGTACGCTACCTATGCAGAAATGCTTTCCTATTCGTATGCTACTGACTATTTTACACAGGACATGAATCCACAGCGGGCGCAAGTAGTCAGTGCAGTTATTGAAATGTATGGGCTTGACCAGCGTATGCGGTTATGTCTTCTCTCCCTTTGCGATATTGCTATTCATTATGACGGAGCATCCTATGAAGAGATCCTTGCGATGCTCAAGGCTTATGGAATAAATGATGATTCGGCTGCCAGGGCGATCTATGATTATATCCTGAACGCTCCCTGTAATTATCCAACGTACTATGTTGGATATTTAGAGATTCTACGATTAAAAGAAGCTGCCAAAACAAGTTGGGGGACTGACTATAGCGAGCTTCGCTTTCATGACTTCCTAATCAGAAAAGGTCCCGCAGATTTTTCAACTCTGCAGAACCTTCTATGAATAATTATACATTCTCCGTTGTTTCTTCCGTAAGTACTTTCGTTCCATACGGTTTCAGATAGTCAGTGTATTCCACTTCTTCACGCTTTTGCATTGTGGCTCTGTACTTCTTTTGGAAGGAATAGGTGAAGATCATTGCACTCAACAGCGTCAGTACTATCATACCGATTAATCGGGCACCGGTTATATCTCCTGTGGTCTGCAAGGAGTAACAGTTCAAAGCAATGATCAATCCAATCATTCCAATGACAATTCTAAGTAACAGCACCATGTCAGGCTTTAAAATGGATTTCTTTCGATATTGTATTTCGTCCGTATATCGCTGCTCCTTTCTGCCGGCCTTCCTTAGTCCTCTTCCTTTCTGTTTTAGGATGCCAGGCAGCAATGTCGCTACAAATAAAATGAATGGAACGCTAATAAATTCCATAAACCATTGAGGATTAATAAAAATTCCCAACAACAGAAACAGTGGAAGACAAAGGACAAAGTAAGAGAGGAATTGAAATAAACTCTCTTTTCTAAATTTACCTGCATCCTCAATAACCTCGCCATCCGTCTTTCCCGTCTGTCCATTTACATAGACATAATGGCATTTACCTCCATAATAATAACTGCAGATCCACAAAGGAACCAGCGCATACTCGACCTCGCGTGGCTCTATCTGCTGTCCGTATTCACTGACCTTCTCTATTCTTGTTTTACCACCGGTTCCGGCTATAATATGACGCGTACACTGTTCCTTTCCATAAGAACCAATTCTTTTGAGCGATTTTGGTAAAATATCCTCCGGTTTTAGATAATACTGTTCTGCCGGAAATCCGGACAGATAGGCCGGTGTAAAATTCTCTAATTGAGAATAGTCATAAGGCTCTACTCCATGAAACCGGCTTTGTGAAAAGTTCAGGGAAGAAATACTGGGTATCTTTCTGTACTCGGCAAAGATTTTTCGCTTCACGCCCAGATACACTACTTTACTTTCAATAGTGTTCATCGATATATACTGACTACGTTGTTCCTTTTCTTCCTGAATTCGTTGGTAATAATACTTGGTATATTCATCATAGGGCTTGGAATAGTCAATGTATTTTTCCTTGGAAACAATTGCAATCATATTGGTGACTGTATCTGCATTTACAAGCCACACAGGTATGTAGATTCCACGAATCTCCAAATTCATCTTTCCCGGGATGAATTTGGGCAAAATGTCATGTTCTCCCCACCACTTGGCAAATTTATTCCTTGCCTCCTCTTTCGTAACCTTGAAAGCGATGATTTTATCCGGGCGATATTTGCCTTCACCATCGTCAAACACTGCCATATCGGTGCCACAATATGCACATATACAGGTTACCTGTTCCTTATCCCGCATTAGTGTAGCTGCGCACGAGGGACAATGATAGCATTGCAGCCTCTTGGTCTGTTCTGTTTTTTGTTCCATCCTGATCATGGACAAATCATATTCTGATGGTGACATGCTATGTCCGCATACATCACAGATCAACATTTGTGTCTCCACATCAAAACGCATATCATCGCCGCATCCCGGACATTTAAATAAACAAATCATGCTCTACCCCTCTTAATGAAACACTTGTTTATTATCAAGATACCATACTTTACCTGTACTCACAATTCTATAATCTTCGTTATTAACCTTGCTTTTCATTGTTTCTGTGGTATGATAAATGGAAATTATTGTTGGAAGGAATCATTTATGGAAAGTTTATTTTTTAGTCTCAATGCGACTATTCCAATCTTTTTAGTCATGCTAATCGGATATTGCCTTCGCTACACCAAGCTTGTAAACCCGACCTTTGTACTGGCCCTGAATCGTTTTAATTACGCTCTGACTCTGCCGGTATTACTTTTTATGGACATTTCAACTGCAGACTTTTATAGTGTCTGGAACACTTCCTATGTCTTATACTGTTTCTTTGTGACCTTGTTCTGTGTTCTGATGATCTGGCTCATTACTTTTCTGATTGTTCGTAATAACCCAAAAGCTCACCGTTATCTTGGTGAGTTTGTTCAGGCTTCCTATCGAAGCAGTTCTGCTGTTCTTGGTATAGCATTTATCCAGAATATCTATGGTTCCTCTGTAATCGGTCCGCTGATGATTTTAGGAACGGTTCCTTTATATAATGTGATGGCTGTCATTGTGCTTTCCTTTACTGCCCCCGCTACTCCTGAGCAGAATGAGCCCAATGCAAGAAAAAAGTTGATCAAGAAGACCCTTTTGGGTATTCTGACCAACCCTATTATTATCAGTATTGCACTGGGTATTCTATGTTCACTGTTACGTATCACACTCCCCGGTATTCTGTCCAAAACATTCAATATGATTGCCCAGCTGGCAACGCCACTTGCTCTCCTTGCTCTTGGTGCCGGTTTTGAAGGAAGAAAAGCTTTGAAAATGATTAAGCCAACCCTGCTCTCTTCCATAATCAAACTGCTTTTGCAGCCTGTGATTTTCCTCCCCCTCGCAATCTGTCTTGGTTTTCGTGACGAACAACTCGTTGCACTTCTTGTTATGCTCGGAGCTCCCACAACAGTCAGTAGTTATATTATGGCAACGAACATGAAGCATGAAGGAATTCTGACATCAAGCATCATTGTCTCCACTACCTTTCTTAGTTCTATTACACTTACGTTCTTTCTATTTCTGCTTCGATACTTCTCCTATATCTGATTTTACTCGATTGACTTTAATGATTCTGCCATATCAATCCGATTAAGTTTAAAATACATGAAGAAATTAACGATAAGTGCAAATACCATGGTCAACAGAATACTATAGATATAGCTTGCCGGCAGAATTCTGTTTTCAAAACATACCATATCAATGTCGATCTTATAGATTACAAACGCGTGCAGATATCGTCCGAGAATCAAGCCAACAACTCCACCAATCACAGAAAGAATCATATTCTCCCGAAATACGTATACTGCAGTCTCCATTGGATAGAAGCCAAGGACCTTAATTGTTGCGATCTCACGGATTCGCTCCGTAATATTGATATTGGTCAGATTATAGAGAACGATAAACGCAAGTAGTGCTGCACATACGATAATCAGTAATACAATATAATTCAGACTAGACATTGTCTTATCCATCATATCTTTAATATCTTCATTTACTCTGACAGACACAATCTCATCTACATCCAGTAAATGCGCCCCAGTCTCATGAACCGCATCAGGATTCGTTGCATTGGCGTATACTGTTTTATACTCCGGTTCATGACCATAACAGGTTTGATACGTCTGTGGATTAATATATACATAATTATAAATAAAGTTCTTAAAGATTCCGGATACAGTAAGTGTCATCTCTACCATATCACTGTCACGAAGTGTCAACGTATCTCCAACAGAAAGGTTGAGTTTTTCAGCGATCTTATTCGTGATGACAACTTCACCATCTCCCGGAAGTGAAACCGCATTGCCATGATCATCTCTCATATTGACATAGTCGGTAATCGTGTCTGCATCCCGTGGAATGACCAGCGATACTGTTTTGACCGCAGTATCTGTTCTGGCATCAAGTGATGCCTCATAGAACACACTATAGTCAGCGATCCCTTCGAGCTCCTGAAGATGTGCTTCATCCTGTGGTGTAATGGGATTGCCATACATCAGACTCATATCATAAGTCTCAATCTCATCATATTGCTGTCTTACAATTCCGGAGATGGAATCCAAAAATCCAAATCCGGTAAGAAGCAATGCCGTACATCCGCCAATTCCCACCACCATCATAAAGAACCGTCTTTTATAACGGAATAGATTTCGTATGGAAACCTTGTGAAGAAATGGAACCCTTTTCCAGATTACAGGAAGATACTCCAACAGTATCCGCTTGCCTGCTTTGGGAGCTCTTGGCCGGATTAATTCTGCAGGCATACTTGTCAATTCCTTCTTGCAGGTTAAATATGTGGCTCCCATGGTGCACACCAGTGCCGCAAAAAGGGACAAAATTTCAAGGACAGGATCAAATGTAAACTTTACATCCGCAAACCCATACATAATGCTATAGCCACCCCAGATGGTCTTGGGAAAAACAATAATTCCAAGAAAATAACCTGCAATTCCACCAATCAGTGCAGCACTACCGGAATAGAAAAGATATTTTGCCATAATCGTTGCAGTAGAATATCCCATCGCTTTTAAGACACCAATCTGTGTTCTCTGCTCCTCAATCATTCGATTCATTGTTGTAATACATACCAACGCTACGACAAGGAAGAAAAATACAGGAAAAACAACCGCAACTGCTTCTACAATACTGGTATCATTTTGAAAGCTTACGATACCAACATTGCTTTCACGATTGAGAACATAAGTATCAGGTTCCTTCAAATCCGCTATTTCTGCCTCAGCATCACAAATCTCTATTTCTGCATCGGCAATCTCTTTTTCATAATATGCCTTGGCAGTATAGTATTCTCTAAATCCTCGCTCCAGCTCATACTGTCCATCGACCCATTCCGTCCTTGCATCTTCTAGTTCCTGCCATCCGTCCTCGACTTCGATTCTCGCATCTGCAAGCTGTTGTTCTCCATCGGCGACCTCTGCCCTGGCATCGGCCAGCTTAGCTTCTGCATCTGTCAGTTCCTGTTTCGCCTCTTCTAACTGTGCTACACCATCTTCATACTCAGCAATTCCATCCGCATACTCACATCTTGCATTGATTAACTCCTGTTCTGCTTCATCTGCCTGTGCCTGCGCCTGCAGGAGTTCTCCTCTGGCTTGACAGATTGCCGTACCACCATTGTTAATCTGCCTCTGCGCATCCAGACAAAGCAGGTACTGATCATAGAGATAGTTGTAGTCTCCTGTCAGTCTCTGTTGTTGTCCAACCAGGATCTCTCTTGGCGGAATTTGAGCAAGATATGCCTGATAGCCAGCCGCAGCTGTTGTATCACCGATAGCCATTGCATATTGATATGCTGTTGTCAGACTGTCATATTGAATAATCGCCTGTTCAACCTGCGCTGCACCATTTTGCAGCATTCCCATTCCAGCAGACACCTGTGATCCATTGGCATCCAGTTCGTCCTGTGCATCTGCAAGCTCCTCTTCCTTCACAGACAGTTCATAGAAGCCATTGGCAATCTGATATCTTGCATCCTCCAGTTCTTCTTCCCCTTCTGTGATCTGTTCTCTTGCATCCGCAAGCTGTTCTGCCGCGTCTGCCAATTCCGCTTCTCCATCGGCAACTTCCTGCCAGCCATCTGCAATTTCTGTCTCACCTTCTGCAATCTCTTCTTTTGCATCGGCCAGTTCCTCTTCATTACTTGTAATTTCCCATTCTGCTTCCTGTAATTCCTGCTCTGCATCCATGATTTCCTGAAAGCCGTCTCCGATTTCCACCTGACCATCCTTCAGATCTTCGTATGCATCCGCAAGGCTTTCCGCTCCCTCTTCCTTCGCATCTTCTAACTCTGCGCTTGCGTCTGTTAGTTCCTCATTGGCATCACTGATGACAACATCGTATCTTCGAAGAGCTGCTTCATTTGTTGCATCTTCCATGGTATCTGTCAGTGCTTCTACATAATCATTGTACTCATCCGAATAGATGTATTCGTGTTTTGCCAAACGCACAAAAATTTCACTGTAAATATCGTTTGTAAATGCCTCTTTGGGCAAATATACAAAACCGCTAACCGAACCATCTCCAAGTGAAGTTGTGCCACGGTTAAAATTAAGATAAACAGGCGACTGTACAAGACCTACTATCGTATAACTTCTGCTGTTTAAATTTTCCAGGTTGTCCGAATCATTCAATCCGGAAAGTACGAACTGTGTTCCAAGGTCGGCTGATGTAAATGCATCACTATCTACAACACACTCCAATTCATTCTCCGGCATACGCCCTTCCACCAGAACTAACTGATTCACTGTGTCTGTAATGGAATGAAGCTTAGCAACCCGTTGTTCTTCGTTCCAAATATATATCATATCCATTGTATATGAGCCTTCTGCGGCTGCCACTTCCGGTAATGCAAGGAATCCCTGAACGTCTTTTTCCTCAAATCCATAGCTATTCATCAAATCAAAATCATAGCATAGGGTATCTGTCAAATACTGATCCCCTGTATTAAGCATCGCTGATTTACAGATTTTCAGTCCACCAAAAAAAACCACGCCCAGCGCGGTTATTGCCATGATTGCCAGATATCGTCCCAGACTCTTGCCAATCTCTCTTATTGTTGATTTTCTCATATTACTATTCACTTTAATGGATAACCTCATTTCCTATTACATTTATATATCACATCTGGCGTCTCCCGACAAGAAAACCCACAGATTTTTCACTTTTTCCTGTTGCTTTTCTTTGATTGCTTGGCGTACAATGATAAAAGGCACAGACATTTTACAGAATAAGAATATGGAGATTAGGGATGAAAACGTATCAACTGAAAAGTGGTAGTATTCTTCACAAAACCGGTGATAAAGCCGAGCACCTGGAGCTAATTCTTAGCGGAAAAGTCGAAATTACAGCCGCTTCTAATTCAATTATAGCGAAGAGAGGTGCCATACTGGGTGTTTTTGAACATGCCGGCAATCCTTATTCTTATGACTATATAGCCAAAGAAGATTGTATTCTGGAAGTCTATCCTTATACCCGTCTGTCTGATGCCAATCAGATTCTGGTGGATCATTTTTCTTCCTGCGATATTCTTGTGACTGCTGCCGCAGGCTTAGTCATGTCACTTTCCTCCAAATATAACAGCCTGAAAAAACGTACAGAAGGTCTATATTCGCTGCTTATTAGTTCTTATGAAGAGTACAAGCGCCTCTGTACACAATATCAGCTGGAGGTTCAATCATTTCCCATTATAAATGAGATAGAAGCATTTGTTCCTGAAAAGGATGTTCCTGAATGGCTTGGTGATTATTATGATCAGCTTGAAATTATGCCCCGCGAGACCAAAATGGAGTTTTTTGGTGCACATACTTCACTCTCTACAGCAGCAATACTGGAGGCTACCGGACATGCTCACATGTTCCTTGCCCTAATAGAACAACTCAATTCCTATGCCAATGAGCTCATTAGCAGCAGCACCAAAGAAAGCACCGGTGATTTTTATGATCTGTATGTCAATCTCTGGCACAGTGGCCTTCGCGCCGGAATTGATTCCACAGAGCTTAAGATTTCCATTAATGTAGCTTTGGAAAAAATAGTACATTATCTTGAAAATAATACACTTCTTTCACAAGCATATATAGATTCCCAGCTCCCCAAATACAATAACTTCATTGGTTCCAAAGAAGTAACTGCGCCGGAGGATACAACCAATGATTCCGCAAATCGTTATCAGGTCATCGAAAACTCACTGGATACAATTCTCAAATACACCAGTCTTGACGAAGCGGAAGAAGATCGTTTCAGAAAACTGATTGCAGCTTATCAGTCATTAAAAGACAAGAATTCTTCTGAAGAATCCGTTCGTTTGCTGCGCCTGGAAATCAGTAAGACCTTTTTTGATATCTACGAGACCGCTTTACTCTCCAGTTTTGAATCTTCCAAAACACCGGTTGTACTAAAGATGTTCTTCTGCTTTGGATATATTGATGAGAATCTGATTGGACGTGACAATGCGCTGCTGCTTTACCAGCTTGCTTCAACCCTCAATTACGCCGGCAAGGAGCATGTCTATACAATCTATGACTGGTTGCGTTCGATCTATGACGGCACCAACGAGCCTTCCAAGAATGAATTCGATCAAAACTACCCTGCCTATATTCGTTCTCAGCGTCAGGATGGTTATCTCTCTGAGGAAATGGAAAAACGCTATCTGGTTTCTCCAAAAGAAAAACTGCGTTTTGAGCTAAATAATTTCTTTCGTGTCGGAATGAAGATAGCAACAGGACATCCTACTACTTTCTGTCCCTTACTCTCAGAACATAATATTGTAAAACCTCTGATTAATATTCTTGTAACACCGGACAACATACGTACTAACTGGAATGCCATCCGCAATGTGGATTATTCCTGTTTTTATCGTGAATCCTCCTATCAGTCACCAGAATACCACATTGTCCGGGAACAGATTAATCAGGAGGTTCTGCCTGATGTTATTCTGATGCCAACGATTGGTTCACGTTCTTCTTTATGGCAGGAAACAGCCAATGCAAGAAGGGATTCTGCTGCAAGAATGATTCTTCCGATCTTCTCTAATGAAGATCTTGAACTGCTCCAAATGAAACTTGCCGGAGAATTTCGTTGGGAAATCTGCAAGAAAATCCAGGGCAGTCGTTGGAATGATGTTACTGATCATTCTCTGACAAGTGAATACTTTGACTATCTGCAGTTCTATCGTAAGAACCCGGATTTGTCTGCTGATGCGAAAGAGAAAATCAAGACAGCAATCAGCAATTGTAAGAATAATTTCCGCAATGTATTTGTCTCCGATTACATTCTGTGGATTAAATATGAATCTACCGGTTCGCCGCGTCTTAATAAGGTATCGAAGAATATCCTGTTTACCTACTGTCCGTTCTCTGCTTCCATACGACAAAAACTTGCCTCCAATCCGATGTATTCAGACCAGATTACCCGCCATGAAGCCAAAGCAGCCAGACAACTCCGGCTGCTCAGTAATCACTATGAAAAAACCAAAAATGCTCATGGAGGTCTTCCTGAGGAAATAAATCGCTATTTATCCTTCTTCACACTATAGACCTTCTGTGTCACTTTCTTTTCTATTTGGATACACGGCTGCTTCTCCTTTTTTACCTGTTGGAGTAACAGCCGGGCGCTTCCACCCTTTCTTAACTTACCAAACAGGATTTCGGAAACAAATAATGGTTTAATCTCGGAATTGATAACACGTTCGATTTCACGTGCACCGTACTCTCTCGTAATTCCTTTTTCCGTGATATACTGCAGTGCCTCCTGTTGAACCGTAACCATAATCTGTTTGGCACTTAATCGGCTTAACAGTTCATTAACCTTCTTCTGTGCAATCCTTTGTGCCATCGTCTCACTCATATGCTTAAATGGCACGATAGCACTTAGACGATTACGAAATTCCGGAGAAAATACTCGCTTCACTTCCTCCATCATCGCTGAATCATTATACTGTTCTCCACCAAATCCAATTGCCTGTTTTCCAAGAAGTCTCGCTCCCGCATTGGATGTCATGATGATAATCACATTCTTAAAATCAGCCTTTTGACCGCGATTATCAGTCAGCGAAGCATAATCAAGAACCTGAAGCAACACATTATAGATATCAGGATGTGCCTTCTCCATTTCATCAAGAAGCAATACACAATGTGGTGTCTTACGCACGGCATCCGTAAGGAGACCACCATCTTCATATCCAACATAACCTGCCGGGGAACCGATTAGTTTGGCAACCGTATGTTTCTCTGCGTACTCACTCATATCAAATCGTAGAAATGAAATGCCCAGTTCCGATGCAAGAACTCTTGCCATCTCCGTCTTACCCACACCAGTCGGCCCAACGAAAAGGAAGCTGGCAATTGGTTTGCTTTCTTCTAACAGACCTGCTCTCGACAGATAGATTGCATCAACAATTCGTCGTGCTGCATTATCCTGTCCAAATATCTGCTTTGTGATTCGCTCATATAAGTGCGACAATTCTGACACTTCATCCTGTCTGGCCGTTTGCTCCGGAATATTACACATCTGTGCCAGCACAGTCTCAATTACCTGCCGGTCAACCATCTGGATCTTCTTAGACAAAATTGGCTTCATTCTACGATAAGCACCTGCCTCATCCATTAGATCGATTGCCTTATCCGGCAAGAATCGGCCATTAATATACTTTTTGCTCAAAGAGACAGCGTAGGGAATCACACCTTTGGCATACCGTACTCCATGGAATTGCTCATAATTCTTCTTCAGCCCTTCAAGAATATGAACCGTTTCTTCCTCGTTTGGTTCTTTCACATCAATATTCTGAAAACGTCTGACCAATGTTGTATTCTTAGAAAAATATTTTCTATACTCCTCATATGAAGTTGTTCCAATAAACCGAATACTTCCATCCTCCAGATAAGGTTTAAGAAGATTTGACGCATCCATTGTATTGCCATTCAAGGCTCCGGCTCCAACCAGATTGTGAATCTCATCCAGAAAAACAATGGGATTGTCTTCATTGGAAAATGCATCCATTACTTCTTTAATTCTCTTCTCAAACTCACCTCTATACTGAGTTCCGGCCACAAGAGATGCCAGATCAAGAGAAAAAATCTGTGCATTTTTCAAGGCATCCGGAACCTCTTTATTCTCAATTCGCATCGCAAGTCCATAAGCCAGACTTGTCTTACCGACTCCTGGCTCACCAACAAATAATGGGTTATTCTTATCTTTACGCATCAGAACCCATATGGCACGATCCAGTTCCTTATCGCGTCCAATCAAGGGATTGTGAAGATTCGCAATTGCATTCAGATTGGTTGCATACTGACTCCAGGATGTCTCTTCTTCATATTCCTCTTCTTTAGAGGTCTGCTCCAGTTCTTCCTGCAGATAGAACAGGAACCGTTCCTTATCTCCAATCTGTTTCTCCAGATAGTACACGGCAAAGCTTTCATTTTGCTGGTAGATTCCCCACAGAATATGCTGGATTCCAATTTTCTCGTTGCCACTGTTCTGTGCTGATTCTGCCGCAATCTCTACAACCGAGGAAAATGCATCTGAAATAAGTGCTTCCTTATAATCTTTAGACTGTTCTGTCACCGGCAGCATATCTTCAATATATTCTGACAGTTCCTCCCTGAATTCCTGAGGAATGCCTCCCATTCTGCTCATACAATGTGTAAATTCATGAATTTCTGACATTGCAAACAGAATGTGCTCCGGTGTCACATAAGTATTGCGGCAACGCATTGCCTTGATTAATGCAATCTGTATTACTTCTTCTGCTATATGATCTAGATTCATTTCATTCTCCTATTTTGCCTTCTCCACTACAACCTGAAATGGATATCCCTGTTTTCTTGCTCTTGTAATTGCCTGATTTTTCTTTGTTACCGCAATATCATAAGAATATGTTCCGACAACGGCACGGTCTCCATGGTGTACCTTCAGCATGAGCGCAACCGCCTCTGTTTCATCTTTATCAAAAACATCCACTAAAAGTTTTATAACAAAATCCATTGGTGTAAAATCATCATTCAACATCAATACATGATACAAGGCTGGTCTTTTACTTTTCGCCCTTACATTACTCACAACCGTTTTTTTCGTCTGTACTGCCATGCTTATCCTTTCACACTCCTATACAAAAAAGGAACTACATCTCTGCAGCTCCAATCTACTTCATCCTATGTTCTATTCGCCTTCTATTGCTCCTACAGAACTCACTACGGACGATATCACCGAAACCACTGTTGCAATAATAATAATCAGTCCGCCACCAAGAACAATGAACAACACTGCTGTCTCATCTTCTGTCCCCTCTTCTGTGGTCTCTGCCTCAGTCTCCTGAACCGTCTCCTGTTCTGCTGCCTGCACTGTAATCACGCCAGAAGCGGCTATTCCTATGTTCAAACCTATCCATAAAATCAATATATACTGCAATAACTTCTTTAATCTAATCTGCATCATTATTTTTACAACTCCTTTAACATGATAACTATAGGTATTCTATCACATCCTACATAATTTTGAAATGCTTTTTTGTGGGATGTTTGTGTCAAGTAAACGTTGGCAACTTCCCAATCTTTTTCTTCAATGATATTTTTCTGTTTTTTTGATCACCAAATAAGCCCTATTTATAGGTACTTTGTTTTAATGTCCAAATGCCCTTTTAAATGCTTTTCTTG
>JAKQFQ010000450.1 GCA_029558315.1 Bacillota bacterium | reverse complement strand
GTTTGATATTTATATCTGTAATTTAGAACATTAATAACTGTTCACTGACTTTACTTACTGTATTAACCGTTTCTTCACAGGCTTCAATCCCATTGGCAGCAAGGAAAGAAACCAAGTCTTCCTTCTTCTTGAAGCCGATATTTCCAGAAACACATAATGGATGCAATAATTGCCTGTTCCTATGCCACTCTTCTGTAGTTGGAGTCCAGGCGCCGGTCCAGTTGCGGAAGATGTAGATTTTCATGACTTAACACCTCCCAGTATATAAGACATTGCCTTTTCCGCTCTGGCACTGGCTGTTATAATCATTTTTCTGTCATCTTTCAAGACTTTCAACCAGGAAGATATGTAACTGGCAGAATTGTCAATTGTTCTGTCTATAGAACAGTGAGAACAAAGAAAACTTGCCCCTAATTCCGCAACCAATTCTTCCATCGCATAGTTTTCACTTCCTTTGAAAATCATGCTACTTGAAACCTCTGGTCTATCTAAACGCTTTTCGTGACCTGTTGAATGGGTTAACTCGTGGAAGAGAGTTGAGTAATAACCTTCTTGATTTTTAAAATATTCAGTCTGTGGCATTTCCACCACATCAGAGCAAGGTTTATAACAGGGTTGACAACCTATCTTTCTTATCTCAGGTTTATCTTTCCAGTCAGTTATTATTTTCTCTGCCTGTTCCATTGGTTCAATTACCTGCTTATTAAGAGCAAATTTACTGAGGTCTATCCCTTCCGTTTGGTCGAGATTAAAGAGAGTGTAGTAACGCATAAAAGGTATATTCTTTTCGGTAATCTCCATTGTATCTTCATTTACCTTACCGTATTTAAGTAGTTTCCAGAAAATCACAGGAAAACCATGTTCACCCTTGCGGATATTTCCTTTCAATTCCTGAGCCTGTTTAAAAGTCAGGAAGTATGGTGTGGTATGATTACTCGCAACTATGCTGGTTATAAGTCTGTTAATTCCCCTGTAATCTTTCTTGCTGATTGCATTTTGAGGGGAATTTGTCCAGGTTTTCTGCCAGGGGCAAACACCTTTTTCTAACTGCTCAATAATTTGCTCAGTGACTATCTCTGCCACTGTTTTTGATTTGCTTTCTTGCTTTTTCATATTATTACGCCTCCTATTAAAATGAATAAGGGACTGGCATATAAAACCAGTCCCATAAAATACTGAAGGCCAGAGGGTTTGTTCCTCTGGCCTGTCATACCTGTATATTAGAATTCAATTTGTATCACCACCTTTTGATTATTGAATTAATATCCACTTCGCCGCTTCCGTTCTTTCCATTACCGCCATTTTTACCATTACCTCCAGGAGATTTACTGGTAGCAGATCCGGCAGACTGTGTTTTTGATACAGGATTTATAATAGATGGCTTCTGTGTAGTAATTGGTGCTTGTACAGTTGTGGGAACTGATATGGTAGGTACAACAGGTAGCTGTTTTGTAGAA
>JAKQFQ010000440.1 GCA_029558315.1 Bacillota bacterium | reverse complement strand
AGGTAAAAGAGTGAGACCGGATAAAAGGCAGGTTCGAAGAATTCATGCAGATTAAATTGCGATACGAGTGCCTTTCGATTAAATGGGATTGATTCATCTGTTGTCAGCTGACAGACCAACTCCCGGGTATTTCTCTCATCGCCTCTGGTAAGTCTTTGTATCCAGACGAGATCAGTTCTCATATTGAGATCAAAGAGATCAGCAGGAATGGTTTTATATTCACTGAGCTGGCGAATAAAATACATAAGGAGGGTTGGATTATATACCGCTTCAGAATCAGGATTCACAAAATGATACCCGTCATACTGATTCTTCACCAGGTCATTCACCTCCCCCCGTGTGATCGGATCGATATTATAATCCATATAAATAGAATCAACCAGCTCAGTAACTTCAGCCTGGGTAAAGCCAAGCATATTCTCAAAGCTCGGGTCAAGCGTCAGAAAGGTTGCAATGTTATAACTAGATGTCAGATCATCAATTGCAATGGGAAGCACTCCAGTGATAAAAATATTTGCAACAGCACCGGTCTGTCGTCCTTCCTTGAGAACCTTAAAGAATGTACGGAGAAAACTATCCCCTGAAGTGATCTCCTCATAGAGATGATCCTGGTGAATGGTAATATATTGATTGACAAAGTTGTCATACTCATCAATGATAACAAAGATCTGAGGAGATTGTGAATTCCGGATATAATTCAGCCTTCTTACAAGGTTGAGTGATGCAGAACCAGAAATTGTAATTTCAGGAGCTTCTGCCATGATATTCGGATATGATACGTGCAGATCTGATAGGATACCATTGCAATATGCGTTAAAATTTTCCTCCATCTCATGAATATTTTGAGAAAGGGGGATCACAGAAAAATCAAATTTTAGAACTATATACTGGTTATGATTCGATGTTGGGTTCCGTCCAATCCAGGTGTGCCCGAACAATTCCTCAAAACGATTCGCCTCACTTATGTCATAATAATATTGGAGCATCGAGCAGAAGAGAGACTTACCAAACCGACGGGGGCGAAGAAAGACAGGATTCTGCACACCCTCAAGCTGCACAATATATCTGGTTTTGTCGATGAAATATCCCTTCTTCTG
>JAKQFQ010000435.1 GCA_029558315.1 Bacillota bacterium | reverse complement strand
TCCTGGCTCCTTAGTCTTGTCTAGAACTGCAATTTCTTTTACTGACTCAGGGATTACCGAAAGTAAATGCTTAATCGAGAACGGGCGATATAAACGGACCTTGACTAATCCAACTTTTTCTCCTCTATTCATCAGGTAATCAACGGTCTCTTCAATCGTCTCACATACGGATCCCATAGCAACTATGATTTTTTCTGCATCCTTTGCACCATAATAATTAAACAGGCCGTAGTTGGTTCCAATCTTTTGATTTACCTGATTCATATATTCTTCTACCACCGCTGGAAGTTCATCATAATATCGATTAGAAGCCTCTCTCGCCTGGAAGAAAATATCTGGTTGCTGCACGCTGCCTCGTTCGCATGGATGCTCCGGATTCAAAGCACGCTCGCGGAATGACTTTACCGCCTCCATATCCATCATATTTTTCAGATCTTCATAATCCCAAACTTCAATTTTCTGATATTCGTGAGAGGTCCTAAATCCATCAAAGAAGTTAACAAATGGTACTCTTCCTTTCATTGCTGCGCAGTGAGAAACTGGTGTTAAATCCATTACTTCCTGCACACTGGAAGAACAAAGCATCGCAAAACCTGTCTGCCTGCAGGCATAAATATCCTGCTGATCACCAAAAATAGAAAGTGCATGTGTCGCAATCGTTCTAGCGGATACATTCAGCACTGCCGGAAGTAATTCACCCGCCATTTTATACATGTTGGGAATCATAAGAAGCAGTCCCTGTGAAGCCGTAAATGTGGTTGTAAGTGCGCCTGCAGCAAGAGAACCATGAACGGCACCCGCAGCACCCACTTCGGACTGCATTTCAGATAGACGTACTTTTTGCCCAAATATATTCTTTCTTCCTTCTGCTGACCATTCATCAATATGTGCAGCCATCGGAGAAGAAGGAGTAATTGGATAAATTGCCGCTACCTCAGAATAAGCATAGGAAACATGAGCAGCTGCCTCGTTTCCATCCATTGTTTTCGTTTGTCTTTTCATACCTTACCTCCATATAATCAATA
>JAKQFQ010000433.1 GCA_029558315.1 Bacillota bacterium | reverse complement strand
TCTTCTATCAATCTCTAACCAGGACAAGGGTGGCAGAATAGGTTTAATTGCATTAAATTTACATTCCATCCAGCATACACCGCAATGGTTGCATTCATCTGGATATGCCATATAGGGAATTCTTTTTTCTTTATCCCATCCAATAGCATCAGCAGGGCACTGGTTATAGCAAGACTTGCAACCAGTACAATTTTTATAAATAATCTTCATGCTCATATTATTATGCCTCCTTTAATTCTGGAACTTCGGATGTGCTAAGTGCCATATTACCATTTTCATCTTTTTGTACTACAACCCATTTTTCCCAATTTGGATCAGGTTCTGGATAATCTTCACGGTAATGTGGATGCATACCAACTTTTCGCATCCTTGTTTCTTTCCGGTACAATGAAGCCCTGATATGCATTTCTATCATATCAAAAATATTTTTTACCTCACAGCATCGCATAAGTTCGTGTGGATTATGGGCAGTCAATTTTTCAAAGAAATGTTCTTTAAGCTCCAAGAGTTTCTCGAGACCTTTCAGCATCATACCTTCACTTTTAATATAGCTGACATAATCCGTTACAATACTTCTTACTGCAAGCTCTAGTTCTTTGGGATTTATTCCTTCACCATTTCTGTTAAGTGGTGCAGTGATATCTTTCTTAATATCCTCTATGTATTCTGAGGGTAATTCTGGTATATCGACAGTTGATGCATACCTGGATGATTCCTCTGCTGCTATATATCCTGTTACAGCTGCACGGCCTAAACCCATTATATAAGCGGTTGATGCGCCAGCTGCATACAATCCCGGAACTGAGGTTTCCATTTTCTCATCCATAATTGGTCCACCATGAATACCAGCAGGTATCAGTTGTATAGGTATTGGTGTTTTTCTGAAGTCAAAGTTTCTCTGTTTAAACCATTCTGTGGTAACCGGCCACTCATGTTCCATCTCTCTTTCGTATGCTTGAATAACTTCTTCTGGGAGGTCTCTCAGGTCGATATAAATTGGGCCTCGTCCTTCTAAAACTTCCTTCACCATCAGGTAAACACGTTTTTGACTATCCTCCAAGGTATTGACAAAAGAATCTCCAGAACGGTTTATATATTTCCCTAACTTTTCAAATGGCTTAATACCAGGAATACCCCCTCCGGCTCTGGAAATGGTGTAATCAACATAGGTAAACTCCATATT
>JAKQFQ010000180.1 GCA_029558315.1 Bacillota bacterium | reverse complement strand
AAGCCGCTCAATTGCACTGCCGAGTTCCCTGCTTATTGAGATGAGTGTCTCCTTTTCCTCATCACTGATGAGATACCGCCTCATACTGGCAATATTTAACACACCGATGGCCTTCCCTTTTGAGATGAGAGGGAGCGTGGCGATTGAGCACAATCCATATTTTTGTGAACGCTCCGGGCTGACCTGGGCGTAATTTTCGATAAAAAGCGGCTGATTTTTTATAAACATCGTGTTATAGGGCTCTTTATCGATTGAAACATTATCAACCTCAGCAAGGAAATGGGCCGGGAGGTCTTGTGCATGAACAATATGGGCTGTCCGTGAACCAGGGTCAACGAAATATATTCCTCCTCCATCAAAGTTTAAGAGAGTTATCGACCTCTCAAGGACCTTTTCCAGGAGATCCGAGAGACTTTGAGCATTATTTACCTCGGATATGATCTCATTGAGAATCCCGAGCATTGCCGCCCGGTGCATGAGAGAGTCTGCTTCGGATTTCAGATCATGTACGGGACTTTCCCTCTTGCCCCTCTGCACCACTGATCTGATCTTCAGAGCGAGTAACGAGAACCTGAACTCCTCATTCCCCTCTTTCCAGGGATAAATATCTGCACCATTCTGGTACACTTCATAGAGAGCCAGATCATTATCAGGATTTGCCAGGAGGATGAACGGGATATCTCCTGACAGCTTCCTGACTGCTTTTAAAAAGGAAATTCCATCAAAGCCGGGTTTTGTAAACCGGGATATGATAATATCATAAACATGGGAGTATATATTCTCCATGCCTTCCTGTACCGATGTACAGGTATGGACGGCAAACTCGCCATTTTGCTCCAGGATTTGTTTACCTATGAGAAGACGGTCTTTTTTATCATCTGCATAGAGAATTGAAATCATGTTTTTATGAGATCCTGGGTCTGTATCATGTGTACTTAAATCCCGGACATGTATAACTCTTTTTGTTTATATGAAAACCGGACGCTATCGTACGGAAGGATGAATCAGATGACGTGCTCCCTTCAGGCGACTTAAAATAATGCAATAGACCTCCTGTATGTATTGTTAGTGTATCCTGTTCTCATAAATCAGTGTATTTCTATACCACATCTCTCTAATTAAAGATTTAGATCAAAACCAGTTGATTGGCCTCATAATAACTGCAGAGACATGGAACTCCCCTTCGTGTTCCGGGGTAATATGAGTTCTTATAAGCTCACCATCACTATTTGGTACTGTGAGTCATCCATAGCAGTGAGATACCATCTTTATCAATGGATGATAAGAATGAAATGAATTCAGTTCGACCATCGCTAACCAGTATGTCCTTCAATCTTGCAGCTGGTGGTATGACTGGGAATGGCACCGTGATGATCCCTCCAGTACAAATACGATTAACCGGTTCAGACCAGACGTGTGTTCCCTCTACTCATTCATTGCAGCCCCGGATTTAAATCAGGTCCTGGTATGTCTTGGGAATCCGGGGAAGCCCTGGTGGGGGACAAAAGCATCGAGGCAGACCGGGACCTATGTTATGGTGCCGGTTGGGAAAACTCCGGAATACCTCGTGTATCAGCTCAAAAATGATGCTGATGCCCGGATGTGGGAGACTGTGCAGGGCATGGACCATAATTCGTTCGAGGAGAGAGAGAATCGGTGGGCAGCACTTGAGGAACAGTACTGGAATGGGGTATGGTGGCAGGACAGGGGAGTGCTTGAGCAGGATCAGAATATGAAAATGGTCGCGTTTGGGAAAGCGGCTACGAATTTTTCATATGTTATCGCTCATACAGAGCGGATGAGAGAGTTAGGAACATGACCAGGACCAAAGGGATCACATACCCGACTTTTACATCTGCTGTCCGAAAGAAGCCTGGAATGTGTTTCATTGCTACATTGGTATGTGTGAGAAAAAGAGAACGGAATGGTATACTGAAATGAATGAAGCGTAACTTATGTTATTTCTTAATTGATAACATATGAGAGTGGATTGAGATAACAATATGACGAACGAACATGACACACCATTTCATTTTCTTGAAAAATGGAATAATACAGATTTTACGATCATAATTCGTCGCCATGCTTTTGAAATGATGTATTCCAGAAACGTTTCTGAAGAAGAAATTGAGATGGTGATTCGAACAGGAGAGATTATTGAATATTATCCAGATGATCATCCATTTCCGAGTGCTCTTCTGTATGGAGATTTTGAGGATCGGCTCCTTCATGTTGTCGCTGCATTTAATCAGATAGGAAAGGAAATAATTATTATTACAGCATATGAACCAGATGAAGATCACTTTGAATTAGGTAAAATTCGGAGGAAACTATGAAATGTGTAATGTGTAAAAGGGGTGAAACAAAACCGGGTGTGACTTCTGTTCTCCTAACTCGAGATGATTTTACTTTTGTAATGCGTGATGTACCTGCAGAAATTTGTGATATCTGCGGGGAAGACTACATAAATGGGAATATTGCAAAGGAATTGTATCATTTGGCTGAAAAGATAAAAGACCAGGGTACACTTCTTGATGTTCGAAAATATCAGATGAATGCGGAGCATATTTGCTCTTCAATCTCATAAATAGTCTTACAAGTGAAATAACTGGTATAAGTTGATTACCTCATCAACTCCGGTTTTGATTTTCAGTTGCCCACGGCTAAAATATTGTCATGCTTTTCAACCGAAAATAAGGTTCATGCTCGAAAATTAGAGATTAAATAGGGTTCTGGTGAATTAACCGGAAGGATTTGAGATTTTCATATATTCTTTTAGCCCGGTTAAGAAATAATTTTAGAGACTATAACATACATACACATGTCAAATACCATCTTGTTTAATCCATGCAAAGGAGAGAACTCATTCTGGAATAACCCGTTATAAGTTACTTCCCATAATTC
>JAKQFQ010000399.1 GCA_029558315.1 Bacillota bacterium | reverse complement strand
TTCTACATAATGAACCCCGTAATTTCTATCAAGCCCGGAATCCCAAGCTTTCTTCCTTCGTCTGTATGTAGCTTCACGTTCGGCTGCTGGTTTGCAATTGCCGTAATTTATTATTATACCCTCTGCCGGATATATTTTGCGTTGGGGAATCTGTATTGAATCTGCTTCAAATTTAATCGTGTCGTGATATTTTGCAATCATATAAAGCCTCGACATAAAACGTCCATAAAAATAACAATCTTTCAACGGAAGCTGATATTTTTCTCCGGTATTATACATATTGATATGCTGAACCGAGATCATATTGAATCCGTTGCCGTCGGCTTCCTCTATTGTTTCCCGGAGTGTCTTCTGAAGCGAGTAAATTATATCAATACCGAGATAAACGATCCAGTCAGGTCTTACTGCTTTTATGTCATCCACTAAGCATCGCTGCAATGTTATCAGATCAAAGCTGTTATTTGTGTCTTTTTGCCTAGTCCTCACTCCGTGATCTTTCATGTACTGATATGTCCCGTCAGTTGACATATTATCAACTATGTTAAGATCTATTCCCTGCTTTTTATAGTATTCAACCATTTCGGCTATGTGTTGGATCTCATTCCAAGCAAAAGCAACTCCAAGTATCTTCATAAGCTGTTTTGAAATTTAGTTTTGAAAGTATCTTCGTTACATTGGCAATCCCATTCGTGCCATTCGGGAATCTGCAATATGAATAGTGCTTTATCCGGTTCTCTTTAGGATATTCCCCGTATTCCTGTATAATGTATTTCAGTATTTTATCTTTCATATCTCTGTCTGCATCTTTTTTATGATAATAAATACCCAGCTTTTATCAACTGAGAAAGCCTCACATACGTTGAAAACAGCATCGTTTACTGACATATTCTGACATCGGTAAATTGAATACATACGGTAAATTTGGTAATGTTTTATTAAAGTGCAAGGGATTATCCCGATTTTAACATCAAATTTAATCCGCTCAATATTGTCATTTATGTATTCAAATAACGTCATATCGTTGCACGTACATCAACTTTAGTTTTCTGAGCTGCCTTTGCGTTAATGTCTTCTACTGTTACTATTGGCGGTGGAATCTTAGCTATTGCACTCGCAATATCTTCAGCCGTGAGTAATGTTTGATTTGAAGTGGCGTTAAGCTGTGACTGGCTTAACTGAGGTTGTGTAAGATATGATGCTCCAGTCTGTTGTGCGTAAATCCTCTGTACGGGAGTTGTCGCAACCATAGATGTCGGAGCTGAAGCTGAGTATTTCCCCTCTTCGGGAAGACCCGATTTGACTGATAGTATCTTCTTCACTTGCGCAAATCCGGCTACAATAGCTGCTGCCATTGCAATATAATTAGCTGGTGGGGGGTAACTAGCCAAAGCCCTTGTAGCTGCAAGGTAAGTATTTATTGTAGCCTGTGCGACGGCTGCTGCTTTTCCTATTGCTGTCTGCTCCCCGAACAAACTAGCTATTGATCCGGCAAATTCGGAGTAAACTCCTAGCTTTGATTCAAGCTCTGCCTGATCTATTGCTCTACGGGCTGCTGCCCACTTCTTATAAATAAGTGTAATATTTGCACCTGAATCTTCTGCTGCCTGAACCTCCTGAAGATATTGTAGGTCTAGAAAATCTCTCTGAATATCAAATTCATTTTCATTATTCAGCTTTCTTATTGCTAATCTGTTTTCTGCATCAATAAGCTGTCTTTCCTGTTCCCATGCAGCCTGTTTCTCTGCAAGATTTTTCTTTTCTTCCTGTGACTTTTTATATTCTTCGACTTCTTTTGTCAATGCTGCCTGACTGTCTTTGATAGACTTCTGATCTATTTCATAAATGGCTGCATCGTATTCTAATTTCAAGAGAAGCTTTTCGTCATTCGTAAGTTTTTCATTTGCTATTTCCTGTTCGTACTTCCATTTCAGAACTTGCTTCATTTTACCCGGATCGCTTCCTGCATCAAGCTCCATTATCTTTAACCGGGTGTCAAATTCTTTCTTCTGTGCAGTTTCTCTTTCCCTTCTAAGCTCCTCCTCAAATGCTGACATTTTAGAAATATTCCTTCTGTTTTCTGAATAGAACTGCGTATCTTTTTTGATCCACTC